>WTHG01000194.1 GCA_011523245.1 Verrucomicrobiales bacterium
GGCGGGAATATGTCAGAAAAGAGGCCTGTTCGCAATGCGCAATCACGCGTCAAAAACCAAGTTTTTGGCGGCCTTTCGAGCCCAAGAATCAGCCGCAAGGATTTCCCTCAGAGACGGTTGGGTCACCAACTCATGGATCTCCATCACAGTAGCCACCATTTCCGTGATGCCCAAATAGCTGAGTTGCCGTTCACAAAATGCCTCCACCGCCACTTCATTGGCCGCATTAAGTACCGCAGGCAATGTCTCTCCCACCTCGCCGGCACGCCGGGCGAGGCCCAGTGCCGGGAAGCGTTCGGTATCGGGCTCCTCAAAATCTAGCCGCCCAATCTCAGCCAAACTGGTTTGCACACGGTCACTAGTCGCCCGTCCAGGATATGTCAGGGCATATTGAATGGGTAAGCACATATCAGGCGTGGAGAGTTGCGCCAGCATGGAGCCATCTACAAATTCCACCATCGAATGAATCACACTCTGCGGATGCACGATAACTTTGACGCGCGGCATTTCGATATCAAACAACCACCGCGCCTCAATCATTTCGAGCCCCTTATTAAACAGCGTCGATGAATCGATAGTGATCTTGCGGCCCATTTCCCACGAAGGATGTTTCAGTGCCTCTTCAACAGTGATTCCTGTAAATTCGTCGGCGGGCTTTTCCCGAAATGGACCGCCCGATGCGGTCAGCCAAATTTGCCGAATACTATCAGCCGGTTTTCCATCGAGGCATTGAAAAATCGCCGAGTGCTCGCTGTCAACCGCCAACACCTTCACCCCGTGTTTACGGGCTTCGGTCATCACCGTTTCACCTGCCATCACCAATATTTCTTTTGAAGCGACGGCAATATCTTTACCCGCACGAATCGCCGCCAGCGCGGGCTGCAATCCAGCGGTGCCCACAATGGCGATCAACACAATATCGGCCTCGGGCATAGTCGCCAGAGCCAACAAACCTTCATCGCCGCACTCAACGACTGGCGTACCATTATATTCGTTGGCCAGCTCCTTGGCTGCGGTCGGGTCTGTTACCGACACCATTTGCGGTTTGAACTGGGCTATCTGTTCCCGAAGCAAACCCACATTCCGCCCGGCAGCTAAACCAACCAATTCAAGGTCATCCGGCAAATCTTCCACCACTTTGCAGGTACTGGTGCCTATCGAACCAGTGCTGCCTAGTAATACGACCTTTTTCATGACGGTAAAATGTACTTGAGGTACAGGTACATGAGCGGCGCATTGAACAACAGGCTGTCAAGGATGTCCAGAATGCCCCCCACCCCTGGGAAGAAACTCCCTGAATCTTTCATTTCAGCTTCACGCTTGAAAAGTGATTCGACCAAATCCCCCAAAACCGACCCCACCCCCAGCACTACGCCAAGGATCAGCGCATGCATTAAAGGCATTGCCCCAAAATGTGCCCCGGCAAAATGGAGAAACATCCACGCGGCCACGACTGAAAAAACAATCCCTCCAGCAAATCCCTCCCAAGTTTTCCCCGGACTCACCCTCGGGATCATTTTGGTGCGCCCGATCAATTGTCCCGTACAATAAGCCCCAGTGTCGCTCATTTTACTGACCACGATAAAAAACAACAGCCACCAATGGCCTTCCAAATCAGGGAAATACCGAATTTTCTGCAACACATTCAGCAGCAGTGCCACATAGATGATGCCAAATACAGTCACGGCCAATGGGGCTAGGCTACTTTTATCCTCATCCGTGTAACGGCGAATTTGCGCAACACCCAATATCGGCACTGCACACAACAGAATCGAGATTTCGATGCCCAAGGCCAAATCGGGCTGGGCCTGAATGCCAAGAGCCCAAAACACAGAAGCAATTAAGCCCACTCCAATAGCAATGCCCAACCCGCGAAACGGTTTGAGATCGCGTTTCTCAGCCATGCCATAAAGCTCCATCAACGCCAATACTCCCAACATTGTGATAACGGCGCCAAAGGCGATAAGAGAGAGTTGTTTATTTGAACTGAAAAGGCCGATCATCAACACCCCATAGAGGAAAGAGGCACTCCCCAATCGCTGAGCAAACACTTTACCTTTGCTCGGCTTGGCTTCTTTCGGGTCGACCATAAAGTTGTGACGTTACGGGCCGACCTTATACAGGTCGAGCCTAAGCGGTATAATTTTCTACAATTTGCCGAACCGGCGGTGTCGCTTGGCGAATTCCTCCAAGGATTTGTAAAAAGCCGCCTTACGAAATTCCGGCCAGAGTGTTTCAGTCACCACCATCTCTGCATAGGAAACCTGCCACAGCAGAAAATTGCTCAACCGCATTTCACCACTAGTTCGAATCAAAAGGTCAGGATCCGGAATCTGGCTGGTGTACAGGTGCATACCGAACATGGTTTCTGTAACCTCTTCCGGCATCAGATCCCCCGACTGCACTTTTTCGACAATGGCCCGTGACGCATCCACAATCTCCGCGCGCGCACCATAACTCAGGGCAAGCACCAGCGTCAGCCCGGTGTTCTTGGATAACTGTTGCCGGGATTTTTCCAACTGCTTTTGAACGGGCTCCGGCAATCGATGGATCTGCCCGATTGCCTCCAGCCGCACGTTGCTTCGATCCAGTTCCGGCGTCTCCTTTTTCAGATAGTACGCGAGATATTTCATGATCGCGTCCACCTCAGATTTGGGCCGATTCCAGTTTTCGACCGAGAACGTATAAAGCGTTAAGTAGCGAATCCCCACCCCCGAGGCTGCCTTGATAATCGCACGGGCGGACTCCGCGCCTCGCCGGTGCCCCTCAATGCGAGGCAACCCACGTTCCTTAGCCCAGCGCCCATTGCCATCCATGATCACCGCCACATGCCGTGGCAGCAATTCTTGCGCGGCGGCGCTAAGCTTGGCCGCGCGTGCACTCATACGAAGATGGTTTGATTGCGCGCAGGCCCGATCGACGCGATGACAATCTTGGCGTCGATCATCTTTGCGATCGCCTGAAGATAACGCCGTGCCTTGGGCGGTAAATCCTTCCAGGTTTTGGCTTTGGTCGTATCCATTTGCCAACCGGGGAATGTTTCGTATACAGGCTTCACCTGCTCAATATCCGCGGAAATGGTCGGCACAAAATCAATTGTCTTCCCGCGCAACTTGTAGGCCGTACACACACGAATCTCCGGCAACTTGTCCAGACCGTCGATGTTGGTGATGGCCAGTTGATCAATGCCGTTCACCTGCGCAGCTTGACGAGTTGCCACGGCATCAAACCACCCACATCGCCGTGGCCGGCCAGTGGTGGCACCAAATTCACGGCCCATGTTATGGAGCATGTCGCCTATGTCATCGTCTTCCGTCGGGAATGGCCCACCGCCAACCCGCGTGGTGTAAGCCTTAATCACCCCTAGCACGTGGTCCACCTTATTTGGCGGCATCCCTGAACCAGTGCAGGCGCCACCCGAGGTCGTATTGGAGGATGTCACAAACGGGTACGTTCCCTGATCGATATCCAGATAAGTCCCCTGCGCGCCTTCGAAGAGCACCTCTTTCTTCGCAGCCAAAGCATCGTGCAGCATCTTAGTGGCATTTGCCACAAACGGCTTTAACCGTTGGGCAGCCTTGCTGTATTCCTCATATATTGCCTTGAAGGAAACAGCCTTGCCCCCGAAAGCTTTGATCAGGCAATTCGCCGCACGTACCCGTGTACGTAAAAGAGATTCGAGATTTTTGGTATCCACCAAATCTGCCATGCGCAAACCGGTGCGGGCGATCTTGTCACCATAAGCCGGCCCAATTCCGCGCAAGGTCGTGCCAATCTTATTCTTACCCTTGATGCGTTCGGCGCAAGCTTCCAACTCGCAATGGTACGGCATTACGAGATGCGCCTTATCGCTGATGTACAGCCGCCCTTTGACGTTTACCTTCTTTTGCTTGAGGCCATCCAATTCGCCCACGAGCGAGGTGGGATTGATTACCACTCCGTTCCCAATCAAGCACACCTTGCCGCGACGCAAAATGCCCGAAGGGATCAGATGCAAAATGTATTCCTTGGTTCCAACGCGGACGGTGTGGCCAGCATTGGCGCCGCCCTGGCTGCGCACCACCAAATCCGCCTGCTCGGTGAGCACGTCAATGATCTTCCCCTTACCTTCGTCGCCCCATTGGGCTCCCACGAGAATTGTATTAGCCATAAAACAAAAAACCCCGACAAGCGGGGCAAATACCGGTTGGATTTGCCGTTGGAGAATGGGAGGCGACCCCCGACCTGTCAATCAAATCCCTTCCCGTCGTGCCCGCCGCTGGCTATGCTATGCGCATGCCGCTACCGGCCGATTACCACATGCACACGCCACTCTGCCGCCACGCCAAAGGCGAGCCGACAGAGTATGCCGCGCGCGCAATTGAGGTCGGCTTACCTGAGATTGGTTTCAGCGATCACTCCCCCATGCGCGAGGATGATTTCGATGATTGGCGTATGCGTGCCCGTGAATTGGCCGAATACGCCGCCAAGGTGGAGCGGGCGAGACTGGATCACCCCACCCTGCCGATCCGCTTTGGATTGGAGGTCGATTTCCTGCCCGGACAGGAACCGTGGATCCGCGAAATGGCCGACTTCCATGAATGGGATTATTTCATCGGCTCAGTCCATTACGTGGGCGATTGGGCGATTGATGATCCCGCTACGCTAAACCAATGGCGTAACCGAGAAACCATGGAGGTGTGGACAGCCTATTTTAAAAATCTTACCGACGCTGCTGCGACCGGCTTATTCCAAATCATTGGGCACGCGGATCTGCCCAAGAAGTTTGGCTTTGTGCCCGCAGGTGATTGTGCAACTTTATATCGTAATTTCCTGACCGCTTGCGCCGACACCGAAACCTGCATTGAACTGAACACTGCCGGTCTGCGCAAAGATTGCGCAGAGATTTACCCGCATCCAGATATCTTAAAACTGGCCCGGCAGCTCGGTGTCCAAATTACGTTCGGCTCAGATGCCCATGCTCCAAATGAGGTCGGGATGGATCTGGAACGTGCCGTAACGCTCGCGCGTGAAAGTGGCTACGAAGAATGTTGCCGGTTTGAAAAACGGGAAAAGTCCGTGGTCGCTATTTAGCGATCCCGCGTTCGCTAGATTCAATGAAGGACAGCAAGTGTTCCAGTTCTGGACTTGTCGCCACATCAGAACGCACTTGGCCCACCGCGTTGGTAAATGACTGCTCACTGCGAAACAAAATCCGGTATGCTTGACGCATGGACTTCTGTGTATCCTCGTCCACGCCATTCCGCTTAAGACCTTCCTTATTGAGCGTGCGTGTCGCTGCCGGATTGCCATCCACCATCATGTACGGCGGCACATCTTGAACCACTTTGGAGCACCCACCAATGATCGACATGGTGCCAATACGGCAAAATTGGTGCACTGCAGCCAAACCTCCTACAATGGCGCGATCCCCGACCGTCACATGCCCAGCCAAGGTTCCGACATTCGACATGATGATATGATCGCCAAGCTGGCAATCATGCGCGACATGCGTATATGCCAATAGATTATTGTAGGACCCTATTACAGTGGCGTCCCCGTCAGCGGTCGCACTGTGGATGGTGACGTATTCGCGGAATGTGTTGTTGGAGCCGACCCGCGTCCAGTTGGTTCCGCCGCCCCATTTTAGATCCTGTGTCCTCAGCCCAATTGAGGCAAACGGATAAAAGGTATTCTCTGGACCGATCTCGGTATGGCCATCAATCACCACGTGCGAATGCAATTCGCACCCCGCCCCCAAGGTAACATTAGGCCCAATCACGCAATACGGACCAATGCGGCAGCCCTCGCCGATGCGTGCGCCCTCCCGAATGACCGCAGTGGAGTGGATTTCACTCATCACGCCTCGCTGTCAATTAGCATGAAAGTCACAAGTGCTTCACTGACCTCCTCGCTATCGACTGAACATTTCCCCATGGCCTTACCGATTTTGCCTCGGGATTTGGTGAGCTCCACATCAATGGTCAGAATGTCCCCGGGCAACACGGGTTTGCGCCATTTCACATTTTCGGCAGCCATAAAGTAGGCCAGCTTACCAATATTCTCGGCTTTTTTGAGCATCAAAATGCCCGCCACCTGTGCGATGGCTTCCAACTGCAACACGCCGGGCATGATGGGATGATTGGGGAAGTGCCCCTCAAAGAAAGGCTCGTTAATACTGACATTTTTCTGGGCGACGATGTGGGTGCCATCAATCGTCGTCACCCGATCGACCATCAAGAAAGGATACCGATGCGGCAGCACTTTCATGATTTGGTTCACACCCAAAATTGCGCCGTCCTGCACAATGGATTCTCGAGCTTTTTCCTCCACAGCCACCTTTGCAGGCCCATCCCTCTCCGGGGGCGGGGCAAAGGTTTCTGCTGTTTGTTTAGGTTTGCGCATTTGAGAAAGAATTCTTCGTGCCATTTCACAGTTGGCCGCGTGACTGGGCTTTACGGCGACGATGTGCGCACCGATGGGTTTTCCGGTCAGTGAAAGATCACCAATGATATCCAGAATCTTGTGCCGGACAAATTCATTATTATATCGCAATGGCTCATTGGTGAGCACGGCATCATCACGAATGACGACGGCGTTTTCCAGGCTGCCGCCTTTGATCAGGCCGTTCTTAAACAGGTGTTCGATCTCTTCGTAATAGCAGAAGGTTCGAGCGCGTGAGATATCGTTGCACCATGTATCCGGATTAACCTCATCGCTAAACAACTGCGTGAAACGGCCATTATCCCCGGCGCTGGTGCAGGTGATTTTCAGGCGGTCATGCGGAAACGCCGTCATCTGCGTTTCACCACTTTGTAACTCAATAGGAGCCTCAAGCTGATAAACTTCACGCTGCGCATCCTGCGCCACGATGCCAGCCTCCTCAATCATCTGACAGTATTGCGCGGAGCTACCGTCGGCTATAGGAGGCTCATTGGCATCCAATTCCACCACCGCGTTGTCGATGCTGAATCCGGAAAATGCCGCCAATACATGCTCAACGGTATGAAGCTTGACGCTGCCTTTGGAAAGTGTGGTGGAACGGTTGGTTTCAGATACGTTTTCAACCGAGGCCTCAATTTCCGGCTGACCATCAAGGTCGACCCGGCGAAAGCGAATGCCATGATTGGGCGGTGCGGGCAAAAAGGTCATGTTGACCT
>WTHG01000333.1 GCA_011523245.1 Verrucomicrobiales bacterium
TAATCGTTTCGAAAAATTCGCTAAATCCCGCCTGTTAACCCCCGAAGAAATCGCTGAGGCTCAAGCTAAAGCGGCCGCCGAGAAGGAAAAGAAAGCCGCGGAAAAAGCCGCCAAGCGCGCGGCCAAATCGCCAGCAGACGCTGAAACGGAGAAAAACAGCTAAAAATCTCCAAAAACCTGTTGACCCCCCAACACTTTCTGGTATTTTCTGCGCCCCCTTGAAAGAAAAGGTATGAAGACGTTTTTGCCGAAAATTGACCTGAAGAAGCTTGGTCAGCCCGAGTCCGGCGCGACCGACCCGCGCGGTTGGCGCATTGTGGATGCCGAAGGGCAAGTGCTGGGCCGCTTGGCGGTGAAGATCGCGGACGTCCTGCGCGGCCGCGACAAAGCCACCTTCACCCCGCACTTGGACACCGGCGATTTCGTAATCGTGATCAATGCCGATAAAGTGCGCGTGACCGGCAATAAAGAAACCGACAAGGAATACCAACGCTACAGCGGTTATCGCGGCGGTCTGAAGCGGATTCCGCTGGCCGAGATCCGTGAGCAACATCCCGAGCGCCTCATTCTCAGCGCGGTCAAAGGTATGTTGCCCAAGAACAAACTGGGCGCCTCCCTGCTCACCAAGCTCAAGGTATACGCCGGCAGCGAGCACCCGCACGCTGTTCAAAAACCCGAACCCCTGACTTTAAATTAAGATGGCTGTCGACGAAAAAACTGGCGAACTCCTTGGAACCGGCAGGCGCAAGAGCGCCACTGCTCGCGTCCGCATCAAGCCCGGTTCGGGCAAGATCACGGTGAATCATCGCAACGTGGAAACCTATTTCCCGATCGATGAACACCGCATGATCATCAATGAACCGTTCCAGGCCACCGAGAACGCTGAGAAGTTTGACGTTCGCATCAATGTGCAAGGCGGCGGCACAGCCGGTCAGGCCGAAGCCATCCGGCTCGGCATCTCCCGCGCTCTACTCCTGCACGACGCCGAACTACGCGGCACCCTCAAGGCCGAGGGCCTCCTCACCCGCGATTCCCGCGTACGTGAGCGCAAGAAACCCGGCCAACCCGGCGCCCGTAAGCACTTCCAGTTCAGCAAACGCTAAATGGATCTTTGCTTTCAAAACCCCGCCGGCCCGCCGGCGGGGTTTTTTGTTTGCTTTCATTTCCTCTCAAAAACACGCACAACAAACCAAACATGAGCGATGCATCCCCAGTGAAGGTCGCCATCGTCGGTGCCTCCGGCTATTCCGGCGAGGAACTCGTCCACCGACTCCTGCACCATCCGCAGACCGAACTGGCTGCGGTCACCTCACGCCAATACGCCAACCAAACATTGGCGCAGATTTTTCCCCGCTTCGCCGGTCAAGGTGTGGCGGATACGCTCCAGTTCACCGAACCCGATCCCGCTACGTTAGCGGCGGCGGCCGAAATTGTTTTTCTCGCACTCCCCCATGGAGTCGCCGCCGAATACGCGGAAGCTCTACTGGATGCCGGTGCCAAAGTGATTGATCTCTCCGCTGACTTTCGGCTCAACGATCCGGCCGTGTACGAGGAATTTTACGGCAAACCCCATCCCGCACCGGAACTGCTCTCCGAGGCGGTGTACGGCATGCCCGAACTACATCGGGACAATATCCGGTCCGCAAGACTCATCGCCTCGCCCGGCTGTTATCCCACCAGCATTCTCCTGCCCACCGCGCCACTGCTGAAAGCCGGCCTGATCAAATCCACCGGCATCATTGCCAACAGCCTCAGCGGTGTGAGCGGTGCGGGCCGCAAGGCGGATGTGCCGTTCCTGTACGCCGAATGCAATGAGAGCGTCCGCCCCTACGGCATCCCCAAGCACCGGCACCTTTCGGAGATCGAGCAGGAGCTCTCTCTGGCAGCCGGTGAACAGGTCACCATCCAATTTTCCCCGCACCTCATCCCCGTAACTCGCGGCATTCTAACCACGCAATATTTGGCGCCCACAGAAAACTTCAAAACAGCCGAGGAAGAACAAGTCTTGTCCCAGCGTCTCACGACCTGCCTCGCCGAGGCGTATAGTCAGGAACCCTTCGTTCGCTTGTTGGCTGATGGCGTGTTGCCAGATACCAAGTACGTCATCCAATCCAACTGCCTCGATCTCGCTTGGCGACTCGACCGCCGTACCGGCCGATTGATTATGACAAGCGCCATCGACAATCTCGTGAAGGGCGCCAGCGGCCAAGCCGTCCAAGCCCTGAATCTGCTCTGCGGTTTCGATGAAACCGCCGGACTCCAATAGACCATGACTAACCTTAAATATTTCACCCTCGCTACCCTGTTATTGGGTTGGGGCTGCGTCACCACAGAAAATGCCGCTTACGAATATGATCCCTCCGGACCGCCACCAGGACATTCCAATCACGGCGAAGCCTTTAATAAAGGGCCGCGGCAAGCCGCCTATCTAATGGGCACGACTAGCAATGTTTCCTTTCCTATCACCACCAATTCCGCAGAGGCTCAGGCATTCTTCAACCAAGGTGTCGGCCAATTGCATGGATTCTGGTATCTGGAGGCCGAGCGCTCCTTTCGTCAGGTTCTCAAAACCCATCCTAACCACCCCATGGCCTATTGGGGTATGGCCATGGCAAATTCCAAAAACCGTACCCGCGCCCAACCGCTGATCGAAAAAGCCGTGGAAGGCCGCGAACAGGTTAGTAATCGCGAACGGCTCTGGATCGATACCATGGCCGCCTACCAGAAGGAATCGGATTCCAAAAAACGAAAAGCCGCGCGCATCAAAGCTTATCAAGCCCTTGCCGAGAAATTCCCCGATGATATCGAAGCTCAGGCCTTTTATGTACTCGCCCTTTACGGCGATGTACGGGCCAAGAAGAATTACGATGACATCGAGAAACGCATCACCTCCATCCTCGCCAAGAACCCGAATCATCCCTGCCATCATTACCGCATCCATTTATGGGACTACAAAGATGCCAAGCGGGCCCTGCCATCGGTCGGCCAATGCGGTCAAGCCGCGCCCGGCATCGCCCACATGTGGCACATGCCCGGCCACATTCTCTCCCGCCTCAAGCGGTACCACGATGCCTCTTGGCAACAGGAAGCCAGTGCCCGCGTGGATCATGCCCACATGATGCGCGACCGTGTGATGCCTGATCGCATCCATAATTTTGCCCATAACAACGAATGGCTCACTCGCAACCTCAGCCACGCTGGCCGGGTAGATCGTGCCCTCGCCATGGCCAAAAACATGATGGAGCTGCCCCGGCTGCCCAATGTGAAGGACGACGGCACCTGGAGCTTTTCCTCCCGCAGTAGCCACACCTACGGTCGTCGCCATCTGTACGGTCTACTTACCAACTACGAATTGTGGGACACCGTTCTCGCGCTGAAGGACACCCATTACCTACGCCCCAGCAGCAGTGCTGCCGATCGCGCCAAATACCTGCGGCTCGTCGCCGTAGCCCAGATCAACACCCGTGAAGCCGCACAAGCCCAGCCATTGCTCACTGAAATGGAGTCGCTTCTAACCACCCAACGCGAAGGCAAAACCAAGGCCGGCACGGAAGCCGAAGCCAAGGCGAAGAAGGAAAAGAAAAAACCCGCTGACATCAAGAAAGCCAAGACCGATGCCGAGCGCCCCTTCTCCACCGCCATCAGCACCCTCGAACGCGGTCTGGCCGAAGCCCGCATGTATCTGGCCCTCCAAGCCGACGACTTTGAAAAGGCCAAGGCCGAATACGCCAAAGTCCGCGACCTGCGCAGTGAACGCAAAGCCCTCCTCCAACTCCGAATGGGCAACACCGAGGAGGCCATCAAGCTCGCCGCCAGCGCGGTGAAATCGGCTCCTGAACAGGCCCGGCCACTGGCCGCGCAGGCATACATTTTGCACGAATCCAAAAAACCGGCTGAAGCCAAAACCGCCTTCGATCACCTGCGCCGCATTGCTCCGGAGCTGGATCTGGACGTGGCTTGGTTCGCCCGACTTAAGCCTTTGGCCGAATCCCTCAAGCTTCCGGCCGATTGGAGACAGACGCAGTCCGAGGTCCAAGACATGGGCTTGCGGCCGGAATTGGATGACTTAGGCCCCTTTCGCTGGGAACCATTCGCAGCCCCGGCCTTTTCGTTGACAGACCGGAATGGTAAGCCCTTCGCACTCGATCAATATCGAGGCCGACCAGTAGTGCTGTTATTTTACCTTGGCAAAGGCTGCACACATTGCATGGAACAACTGAACGCCTTTGATCCTTTAGCCGCTGAATTTGAAAAACAAGGCATCACCCTGTTGGCCGTCAGCACCGATACCACGCAGGGATTGCGCGACACATTCATCGGTTATGATGCCAAGGACCGACATTTTAATTTCCCGCTACTGAGCGATCCCACACTGGAGACTTTCCGCAAATACCGTGCCTACGATGATTTCGAGCAAACTCCGCTACACGGCACCTTCCTGATTGACCAGGCCGGGCAAGTCCGCTGGCAGGAAATCAGCCATGAACCATTCATGGCGCCCAAGTTTCTGTTGGAAGAATCCAAGCGATTGCTGGCCCTGCCTGTTCGCGCCACGGCCCACACGCAAAAGTAACCGTAGTTCAGCCTTGGCAGCCCAGTTCCTACGCCTACACTGGTTGCACGCATGAAGATTGTAACCCGATTCCTCGTGGCCGCTCTGTTTGTGGCTGGCACCCTCGGACTTTCTGCCAAGACTATCAGCGTGCTGATTGTCGACGGTCAAAACAACCATAACTGGGCCGCCATGACCCCGTTCATGAAAGCGCAGCTGGAGCAGACCGGCATGTACACGGTGGACACCTCCTCCACCCCACCGCGCTTTCGGATTCCTAGAAATTTACCGAAGGAAAAACAGGAAGCCGCGCAAAAGGCGGCGCAGGCATTAAACGTCAAACAATGGGCCGCTTGGCGTCCCGCCTTTGCTAAATACGATGTGGTGATCAGCAACTACAACGGTCAGGACTGGCCCAAGGAAGTGCAGGCAGCTTTCGAAAAATACGTCAGTGACGGTGGCCGATTCATTTGTGTGCATGCGGCCAACAACTCTTTTCCCAACTGGCTGGAGTATAACAAAATGATCGGCCTCGGCGGCTGGGGCGGACGCACCGAAAAACACGGGCCGTATGTTTATTACGATGAGAGCAACAAGCTCGTGCGCAACACCAACCCCGGACGTGGTGGCAGCCACGGCCCGCAGCACGAGTTCATCATCCAAATACGCAAGACGGACCACCCTATCACCGCTGGCATGCCCGCCAAATGGAAGCACGCCAAGGACGAACTCTATGATTCCCTCCGTGGCCCCGGCACCAACATGGAAATCCTCGCCACCGCTTGGAGCCCCAAGAGCAAGCGCCATGAACCGATGATGATGGTGCTTGAGTACGGCAAAGGCAAAATATTCCACACCCCCATGGGCCACGAGAACGGCCAATCTCTCCAGTGCGTCGGGTTCATCACCACCCTCAACCGTGCCTGTGAATGGCTGGCCACAGGCAAGGTAACCACGAAGATCCCTGGGAACTTCCCCACGGAAGACAAGGTAAGTGTGGTAGAGAAAAAGTAAACCCAACCCCTCTTTTCAAGGCGGCCCTACAGGGCCGCTTTTTTATGGACTCAACTCTTTTACGAAAATGTTGGCGAACTCCGCGCCGGGCAATAATTCCAAAACAGCCGATTTCAGGGGACCGTTCTCAAGCCCCATTTCCACGAGCACAGATTTTCCGTTAATTTCCACCGTGGTACTGCCCAGCACACGCGTAACCTGAATACGGTTCCATTTACCCACCGGATGATCCAATGCTCCCAATTCCCCCACGTTGGGTAGGTTAAACGGCACGGCTTTTTCTTTACTACGCCAGTCGGCAAAAAAACTGTAGCTGGCGAATTTTTCCCGGCACTCCAGCCGTGCTTCCGCTTTCGTTCCATTCAAACGCCAGTCATTTGAATGCCAGCCTTTCCCCTCCCAGCCACTCAGATCCACTCCCGTATAAAGGCTCCGAAACCCATCAAAGGCGTGCGCCGTCTCTTCGGCTTTCGCACCGGTGGATGGCAATTCCTTGAGTTTCAAATTCCGAAACTGCACTGGGGACCCCTCCGATTCCAGACAGATGTAGCCCTTGCGCGGCCATGACGCCTTGCCCTGCGTCACTACCTTACCATTGACCGCCAGGCTGATGTCACCATTGTTGCACTCCACACGGTAATGGTTCCATTCAGGCGATGGCTTGCTGCGGTTCTCCGAGGGAAAAGCTCGCGAACCCCCACGACCATTGATAGGGGTCATGCGCGCGCCGTGTATGGGAAAGATGTCGCCATGTGTCGTGTAACGGCGCGTATTCCCATAGGCATTCTCCAGCACCTGCACTTCCACACCGCGATGGAACGGCTGCCCCTTCGCCGGATAGGCATCAGCCCAGACAAAGATGCCTGCATTCCCACGGGGCTTCAAATGCCGCCATTCCACCTCGAGAATAAAGTTCTCGTACATCCTTGTGGTCCGCAATTCCCCGATCGGTTTGCCGGTGCAATGAATCATGCCGTCCTTCACCGTCCAAGTCTTGGGCCCACAATTCACATTGTGCCAACCATCAAAGTTCTTGCCGTTAAACAGCGGTTTAAATCCACCTTCGGCGGCTTGTGAATGGGGAATAAGAAACGAAACAAAAACGAGCAATGCCAAGCGGTTCATCCGAACATTGTCCGGCAGAGGCGCCCCACAGGCAAGCTTGAGCTACCGTTCGTTGGATTTTATGAAACGGTAGGTGCCGTCGTTTTCCTTCGCGATGGCCTTCAGGGAATCATCCACATCCTGTTCACTATCAGCAAACCCGATGGTGTTAATCCGAACCGCGCCAGTGGGGTTTAACTTCTGAATGACCTTGTAAACCGGTGGTAGGCCGACCATCTGCGTGCGGTTGCCACGCTTCACACGTTTAAACGGAGAAAATTTACCGTCCGACAACAACCAGATTGTCGAAGGCTTCAACTTACCAAAGGACTCAGCCAGAGCATCACGCGGATCGGTAAAGCCTTCAGGCGACATGCGGCTCACCCAGCGTTGAGTTTGCTCTACATTGGCCGACGTCGCCTCCAGTAAACGGCCTTCCTTCATTC
>WTHG01000256.1 GCA_011523245.1 Verrucomicrobiales bacterium
CGATCGCTCATACCCCGTTGCCCGATCGCCGCCGATGCAAATGCCGAGGATACCCGGCCCACAACCTTTACCCTGCGCCTGTTGCACCGCGTCGAGGATCACCTTGCGGCAGCCGTCGAGATCGCGGTTGGCCTTGAGCGGCGTGTTTGGCAGCGAATATTGCGCGCCCACATTCTCGCAGCCGCCGCCCTTGAGCATCAGCCGTACGGCCACGTGCGCCTCGCGATGTTGATGAAAATGAAAGGACGGGGCGCCCGGGCCCACATTGGTGCCGTCATTTTTGCCGGTCAACGAATCCACTGAATTCTGCCGAAGATACCCGCGCTTTGTCGCCTCGGTCACGGCCTTCCGTGCCGTGTCCTCAAAGGTCATCTGATCAAACCCCACCGGGCAATCGACGTAAAACAGCACGCTGCCGGTATCCTGACAGATCGGCTGGGATTTCTCCTTCGCCAGCGCTATATTGCGCTCAATGATCTTCATCGCATTCTCAGCGATGGTGTCCTTTTTCTCATTCTCCAACGCCTGCAACACGCCCCGCTGCACATCATCCGGTATCTCCGCGGACGTGCGCCGGACAATCTCAATCACTGACTCAAAAAGCTGCTCCATGCAAAGCCCCACGCTACGAATCACGCCCCGCGCTGTCAATGCGCCACACCGCGCGGCGATTGGCCGTTGACGCACGGCTTTCCAATCGGCAACGTCCCGTCTGCATGAGTGAGGAATCAAATCCGGAATCCGCGCCTGCCAGCTCACCCCGTAAATCCGGCGGCGGCAAGCTCAAGCCGTTGCCCCTGCCGGTGGCCGTGCCGAAATGGCCGTTCTTGACCGCCGACATTATTTTCATCGGACTCGGCTACTGGATCAGCACTCTCATTCAGGGCGAGCCCCAATCCTGGCAAATCATCAGCATTCTTGTGTGCGCCGGGCTGGGCGCGGGCTTTGCAGTGGCACCGTTTTATTTTGAATACCGCGCCGAGGCAAAGGCCGTGGAGATTGCCCAGCTGACCACTGTGGCCAAAGAGGTGAACAAAATGGAGGAGACTGCCCAGTTGATTGCTGAGGCGTCAGCAAACTGGTCGGCCGTTCAGGAAACCTCCGAACAAACCGCCAAGCTCGCGGAGGAAATCGCATCCGGCATGGCCGCCACGGTAAAAGATCACGACGCCTTCATGGCCAACGCCAACACCGAGGAATTGAGCACACTCAAGTTGGAGGTGGAAAAACTCCGGCGCGTTGAGGCCGACTGGGCCAACACGCTGGTCGGCGTGCTCGATCTGGTGTATCGCCTCGAGCAATCGGCCATCGCCTCGGGCAAGGAACAATTCATCCAAACCATGGGCCAGTTTCAGGGCCAATGTCGCGAGGTCGCGCGCCGTGTGGGTTTGGTGGCGTTCGAAGCGGAGAACGGCGCGCCGTTTAATCCCGAGGAACACGCCCTGCCCGATGGCGAATCTGCTGGGGACCATGCGGTGATCTCCCAAACCCGCCTGCCTGGCTTCAAGCTGCAGGGCAAGCTGGTGCGCAAACCGCTGGTCGCCGTGGGCTAATGCTTGCGGCTTGCGTGCGCGCACACGCCGCGCGTGCTGGCCGCTATAAACTCCAGCATCTCCCGCGCCTTGTTTCCCGGCTGCGAAGCCAGCGCCTCCGCCACGGTTGACCCCACGTTTTTCCCCTCAACAAAAATCCGTTTATAATGAAAATTCAACTCCTGCCGTTGTTCGGCGGTGAATCCGGCTCGGCGCAGGCCCACGATATTCAGGCCGCATAATTTGTTCACCCCAAACGCCATCGTGTAGGGCGGTAGATCCTGACTCACGGCCGCGTTGCCCTGCATCATTGCCAACGTGCCCACGCGCACAAACTGATGCACCGCGCAATGACCGGAAAGGAACACGCGATCGGCGATCACCGCATGGCCTCCGATCAACGCGCCATTGGCAAAGATGTTGTCATTGCCGATCTCCGCGTTGTGGCCCACATGACTGTGCGCCATGAAAAAGTTTCCCGATCCAATTACCGTATCTTCGTCCGCCGTGTTGGAACGATGGAATGTCACGTGCTCTCGAATCACATTGTCATCTCCAAGGCGCAGTCGGGTGTGTTCCCCATCGAACTTGAGATCCTGCGGCGCATCCCCAATCACCGCGCCGGTATGAATGATGTTGTTCAACCCGACCACGGTGTGGCCGGTAAGATGCGCATGCGGTCCAATCCGGCAGCCGGCACCCACGCGCACATTCGCATCAATCACCGCATACGGCCCTACCTGCACGGATTCGTGCAGCTCGGCTTTCGGATCAATCACGGCCGTCGGGTGAATCATGGGAATCCCCCAATACCGAAGGATGGCTCAAAGCCCAAGCTTCAAATCGGTCATTCGTAAAAGTATCCGTGTTCCTTGAGCGAAAAAAAATCTTGTTCCCGCTCGTCGGTCCGCCGACCAAGGATGACGTGATCCAGCACTTCAATCTTAAGCAATCGCCCAGCTCGAATAAGATCACGCGTCACGGTGATGTCCGCCTTGGAGGGTGTCGGATCGCCGCTGGGATGATTATGCACCAGAACCACCGCCGAGGCATTCGCCGCCACTGCGTGCCGAAAAACGTCGCGCGGATGTACAATGGCGGCATCCAACGTGCCGCGTGTCAGTGGCACCTTTCTCAGGAGGCGTCGGCGTGTATCGAGCAATAGTGCATAAAAATGTTCCACCGAGTAGGGTCGACATTCCTCTCGCAGCAACTCCGCCACTGCCGCCGGTTGATCCAATAACGGTGCGGCCGTCTGAATCTCCACCACCATTCGCCGGGCTAGGGTGAACGCCGCCTTCAGGGCAATTGCCTTGTCCCGGCCAACGCCGCGAATTTCCCTTATTTCTTCCAGGCTCGCACGGGACATTTCGCTTAAGGTCCCAAACCGCTGGATTAGTGCGCGCCCCACATCCACCGCGGATTGACCGCGCAAGCCGGTGCGCAGCAGAATGGCGATCAACTCGGCATCGGTCAGCGCATCGGCTCCATGCTCGGCCAGCCGTTCGCGCGGGCGTTCATGCTGCGGCAAATCCTTGATCCGTGATGGGAGGGTCACGTTTGGAATCGTGAACTTTTAAAGTGCCCGCGCAAGGCTATTCCGTTTCTTGCTGAAACTCCGCAAACTCCGCCTGCGCGTGGGCTGGGATACGTGCACGCAAATGCACCCATTCGTCTTCGTACCGTTCCTCATCAATCTGTCCCAGTGCCCGCACTCGCGCCTGCGCAGCGCCATTGGCTGCAGGAATGCGTAGGTGTAAACATTGGCGGATCGGCCGGAGCATCGTGCCGAGTTCGGCCATCAATTCCTCAAGGCCTTCCCCCGTGCGCGCGGACACGGCCACCGAGTGATCGTATTCCCGCAGCCAATGCAGGTTTCCGTTGCGTTCGGGTAGTTGGTCGACTTTATTGAAAACCATCAGGGTCGGCTTGTCGTCTCCGTCAATTTCCTTCAACACTTCGTTCACCGCCTGAATTTGTTCGGCGGCCCCGCTGTTGGACACATCGACCACGTGCATCAGAATATCCGCCTCTACCACTTCCTCCAGGGTCGCCTTGAATGATTCCACAAGTTGGTGCGGCAACTTCCGGATGAAGCCAACCGTATCGCTCAGTAAAGCGTTTTGGTTGGTGGGCAATCTCAGCCGTCGCGTGGTGGGGTCCAGCGTGGCGAAGAGTTTATCTTCGCTTAACACTTCGGCGCCGGTGAGCTTGTTGAGCAGCGTGGATTTGCCGGCGTTGGTGTAGCCGACGATCGACACCAGCGGCCATTGACTGCGTTGGCGTCCGCGGCGTTGGGTGGATCGCACCCGCTTCACTTCCTCCAACTCTCGCCGCAATCGCGCGATGCGTTCCTGGATGCGGCGGCGGTCAACCTCCAGCTGCGATTCACCATCTCCCCGCATGCCGATGCCGCCTTTCTGGCGGGAAAGGTGTGTCCACATCCGGGTTAAGCGCGGCAGAATATGCTGCAGTTGAGCCATCTCGATCTGCATTTTGCCTTCGCGTGTGCGGGCTCGTTGGGCAAAGATGTCGAGGATTAACGCGGTCCGATCCAGTACCTTGCAGTCGAAGAGCCGCTCCAGATTGCGCGTTTGCGCCGGACTCAACTCGTCATCAAAGATCACCGTGTCCACCGCCCCCTGTTTGGCCAACTCGGCAAATTCTCCGGCCTTTCCTTTCCCGATGAAGGTGGCGACATGCGGCCGGTCGAGCTTTTGCGTGCCTTCGCCGATGATGGTGGCCCCGGCCGTGGTTGCCAGCTCGGCCAGCTCCTCCATCGATTCGTTCACATCGAAGGTGTTCCCCTGCTTGAGCTCGGCCCCCACGAGAAAGACGCGCTCGGTTTTACCTTCTTGTTCGGCGAGGGATTTCACTGGTCAATTTAGCAATGGCTCAATATGCGGCGGGCCGTTTCGGCGGGCGCTTCGTCTGCCGACACACTCAGGCGCACCGCTCCCTGCAGGCGGCGGAACCAGGTCTTCTGTCGTCGTGCGAATTGCCATGTGCGGGATTTAACCATCGCGACGGTGTTCGGCAAGTCCTGTTCGCCTTGGAGGTACCCAATAACCTGTCGATATCCAAGGGCTTGTTGCGCGACGCGATTGTCCTCCAAGGCTGCACGCAGGGAACAAGTTTCCTCCACCAAGCCGGCCGCAAACATCGCTTCCACCCGCGCCTCAATGCGGGCACGCAAATCTTCGCGTTCCCGTTCGATCAGAAAAAAGTTGCTTGGCACCGTGTTCTGCCACTCGGCGCGCTGCTCGGAATAGGGTTTGCCCGTTAAGCGAATGACCTCCAACGCCCGGACAACTCGTCGGGGGTTTTGTTGGTCTATGCGTTCGAACGTCTCGGTATCGGCCGCCTTCAACTCGACCAATTGTTCCTCGTGACTCTTCGCTTCGATTTCGGCCCGCACAGCCGCATCTGCTGGTGGTGATTCCCCCAACCCCTCCAGCCATGCCTGAAAGTAAAGCCCCGTTCCTCCGCAATAAATCGGTCTTTCAATTTTCCTTTCGGCCGCTGTCGCTTCCCGGACAAACCGCGCGGCGTCATAGGTTTCCTCCAATCCTGCGCACTCGATCAGATGATGCGGAATTCCTGCCTGCTCGGCTTCCGATGGTTTGGCCGTGCCAATGTCCAGGCCGCGGTACACCTGCATGGAATCAACCGAAATGATTTCGCCCTGAAGGCGTTCGGCAATTTTTATCGCCACGGCGCTCTTGCCGCTGGCGGTGGGGCCGGCGATGCAGATGGGGCCGCCCATCTATTCGTCCTTGGCTTGGTTTTCCTCTGCCTCCTGTTCGCGCCATGCCATCACAAACAACAATCCAACGCCGATACAAATTCCCATATCGGCAATATTGAATGCGGGATACCCAATCTCGTTCCCTCCCCGTTGCTTGAGATAAAAGCGGACGAAATCGACCACATGCTCATGCACCACCCGATCAATGAGATTTCCCACTATGCCCCCGATGAGCATGCCCATGGCCAGCTTGCCCGTTGGGGTGCGTATTTCAAACTGATGGCGCCAATGAATGAGTGCTCCCAGGGCGATCACCGAAATCACCGCCAGCTGCAGGCTCTTGCCTTGAAACTGACTCCACGCCGCGCCGGTGTTGTGCCAGTTCACAAACTTAAGAAATCCTTCAATTATTATAATCTGCTGGGTGTTTGGTTCGATTGTATTGATGACGATTAACTTTGTGAGTTGATCGGCCAGCAGCACGAGCGCCGCCGTCAGAAGGATGCGTTTCTCTTGCAGAAACGGCACGGTCCCGTTGGGTGCCGGGGCGTCGTTGGAATTCATGAGCACGCGTGCGCCCTAGTTCGTGCGCATGGGCATGAGCACGTAGAGGAACGGCGTGTTGCTCTTGATCACGCCGGGACTGAGGCTGTCGGTCAACTCCACGTAAATCTCGTCGCCCTCCAAAATCTTAAGGGGATCCATGAGGTATACGGGATTGAATGCCACTTCGATTTCCGGGCCGGTGTACTGGATGGCGATGGATTCGCGTCCTGATCCGATGTCCGGCGTGTTGGCGGTGATGGACAAGGTGTTGTCGGCGAACTTGAGCTTCACCGAGTTGGCCTTGTCGCTGGTGATTTGATCCGCCCGTCGCAGGGCATGGTTCAACTCTTCCTTAACCAGGGTGATGCGTTGCTCGCTCTCGGCTGGGATAACCTGTTTGTAATTCGGAAAATTTCCTTCCACCAACTTGCTGTGGATGCGGATGGGTTCGCCCGTTTCCTGAGGTACGTTGAATTCGGCGTGCGTTTCTCCCACCGCTATCTCCACTTCCCCTTCGGCCGTCAACAACCGCTGTAACTCGGCCACCGCCTTGGTTGGCAGAATGAACTGCGCTTTGGCTCCTCCTTCGATTTCCTCCTCAACCAATGCCAACCTTCGTCCATCGGTGGACACCAGCGTCAGGCGCTCGGGTTCAGCCACGATGTTGATTCCGTTGAGGGTGTGTCGTGATTCATCGGTGGACACCGCGTAGGATGTTTTGCGAATCATCTCGCGAAACTTTGCCTGGGCGACCTTGATTTTTCCGCTTTCCTGAAATTTTGCCGTGGGCGGATACTCGTCTGCCCCTATCCCGTGGAGTTTGTAGTTCGCCGCCCCGGCCTGAACCGTGGCTATTTCTTTGTCGTTGATCTCTATCTCTATCTCATTCGCTTCGATCTCGCGGACGAGGCCAAATAACCGTTTGGCTGGCAGCGATGAGGCCCCTTCCACTTCCACCTTTGCGGGAATGGTGGCGTTGATGCTCACCTCCAAATCCGTGGCGCGCAGCTCCAGCTTGTTTTCGCCGGCGATCAGCAGCACGTTGGACAGAATCGGGAGAGTCGAGCGGGCTCCCACCACGTTCTGCACTGTCTGCAGGCCGGAGGAGAGGTCTTCCTTGGAAACGGAGATTTTCACGGGTGCTTACTACAAGATGAATTCTTAAAGAACCAAAGTCTTATTAAGGGGCGTGGATAAGCCAAACAACCCCGTGAGTCAAGAAAGCGCACCGAAAAATCTGGGCATTCTTGTACAC
>WTHG01000408.1 GCA_011523245.1 Verrucomicrobiales bacterium
AATCACAAATACGATCAAATTACTCAAAAGGAGTACTACCAGCTCTTCGCCTATTTCAATAATGGCGATGAAAGCAGCGCCAGTATCCCGCGTTCGCGACAGGCGCTTGTTGATTTCGAAGACACCCGCAAAGAGCACGAAGCGAAAGTCAATGCCCTGCAGGCTAAAATCAACGCGCACGACTCCGTCCTCGAAAAACAATGGTCCGCCTTGGAGAAGAAAATCCAGGCCGATCTGGCCTCCCGCCCTACCTCGACAGTGGCTTTTCACGCCATGGATTTTCTCTCTGCCCAAACCGAGCAAAATCCCAAGGTGAAATTTCTGCTTCAGGACGACGCCTCCCTACTGGTGTCCGGCGCTAACCCCGCCACAGCCGAATACGAGTTGGAGTTCAAAACTTCACAACGCGAACTCACCGGCATCCGCCTGGAAGTGCTCCCCGATCCATCACTTGGAGCCAAAGGCCCCGGGCGAGCCGAACACGGGAATTTTGTTCTCAATGACATCCGTGTCTACGCCAACACTGAACGCAAATTCACCGGCAAACCTCTCCCCCTCGGCAAGGCGACAGCCACGTACGAACAACCAGGGTGGCCGGCCCAAAATGCCGTTGATGGTAAAACCAACGGTGGTCGAACCGGATCCGGCTGGGCCATTGCCAAGCAGTTCGGCAAACCGAATGAGCTCACAGTCACCTTTGCCAAACCCTTCAAAGCGGACTCCGATATTTTTCTGCACATCGTACTCGATCAAAAATACGGCACCCAGCACACCATCGGCCGCTTTCGCCTCAGCGCACGCACCGGACACGCCGCAGATGACCGCATTCCCGCATCCATCGCCAAGCTCCTTGCCAAGCCTGCCGGTCAACGTTCTGCAGAAGAAAAACAATCTCTCCTCTCCTTTGCCCGCGGGCTCGATCCCGAAGCCATGCGCCTTGATACAGATTTAAAAAAACTCATCGATGGCGCCCCCAAACCGCCAGTGATGAGCGTACGCGTTCTTACCCAACGCACCAACAGCCCGCGCACCACGCACGTCCTCCATCGCGGCGAATTCAAGCAACCTCAGGACAAAGTCAACCCCGGCACCTTCGCCACGTTGCCCGCTATCAACAACCGCGCCAACGGTGATCGACTTGATTTGGCGCGCTGGCTGGTTGATGGCCAAAACCCCATCGTACCGCGCGTTACTGCCAACCACATCTGGAGTCATCTATTTGGTGAAGGGCTTGTGCGTACGATGAATGATTTTGGCGCCCGCGGCGATGCCCCTTCGCACACAGCCCTCCTCAACTGGTTGGCGGGTGAATTTATCCGGCTCAAATGGAGCCGCAAAGACATGATTCGGCTCATTACCCGGAGCGCCACCTACCAGCAATCATCCCGCCACCGACCTGAAATTTCCAAAATCGATCCCAACAACCACCTTCTCCACCGCCAAAATCGATTCCGTGTTCAAGCTGAAACCATCCGCGATCTCACACTTGCTGCCAGCGGCCAACTTTCACGGAAGATCGGCGGTCCCAGCGTCTTCCCACCTTTACCGCCAGGCGTCGCCGAACTGAGTTATGCTAATAATTTCAAATGGAAAACCAGTGCCGGCGAAGATCAATTCCGCCGCGGCATGTACACCTTTTTCAAGCGCACCTCACCGCACCCGAATCTCATTACTTTTGATTGTCCCGACAGCAACATCACCTGTGTTCAGCGAAATATTTCCAATACCCCACTCGCTGCTTTGACCACTCTAAACAACGCCATCTACACCGAAGCCGCCAAAGCGATGGCCAAACGTCTTCTCTCGGAATCAGCCGATGATACCACTCGTATTCAGCTTGGCTTCCAACTCTGCACGGCGCGACAACCGACGCCCTCCGAGATTGCCAACTTTGCGGATCTCCTAACCAAAGCCAAAACCTATTACGCCGACCACCCAGATGCTGCAGCCGCATTTAACGGGGACTCTGAAGCCAGTGCTTGGGCCGCGGTCACCCGTATTTTTCTGAACCTCGACGAATTCATTACCCGCGAATAACCATGCACCCTGCCCAAGCTCAGATCCAACAAACACGCCGCGACTTCCTAGCCACCAGCGCCAGCGGACTCGGCGGGGCCGCCTTAGCCTCCCTTATGGTCGAGGACGGCTTGCTTGCCAAGGAACTCTCCAACCCCCTTGCGCCACGCAAACCACACTTTGAACCCAGCGCCAAGGCTTGCATCAATATCTTCATGGCCGGCGCGCCCTCACATCTTGATCTCTTTGATCCCAAACCGGAGCTAAACAAGCGCAACGGTCAATCTCTCCCCAAGGAAATTCTGGATAAGGCACGGTTTGCATTCATCAAACCAGACACAGCCAAACTAATGGGCTCCCAGCGCACCTTTAAGGCACACGGCCAGTCCGGCATGGAGTTCAGTGATTTCCTGCCTCACCTCGGGTCAGTAGCTGATGACCTACTCATGGTCCGCTCCATGCATTCGGACGAATTCAATCATCATCCCGGCCAACTCTTGATGCAGTGTGGCGTCTCTCGTTTCGGCATGCCCACGGCCGGTTCGTGGATCAATTATGGTTTAGGCAGTGAATCCCAAAATCTCCCAGGCTACGTGGTGCTCACTGCTGGCCGGGGCTCCAGTGGAGGAACGACTCTCTGGCAAAGCGGTTTTCTCCCCAGTACATACGCCGGCGTGTTGTTTCGCAATAGTGGTGAGCCCGTGCTCAATCTTTCCAACCCCAAAGGTCTCCCGCCCGAACTTCAACGCGCCGGGCTAAACACCTTGAACGCCATCAACCAGAGCCGTTTAAAAACAATCCACGACCCCGAAATCGCCAGCCGCATTGCCAGCTATGAATTGGCCAGCCGCATGCAAACGGCCGCCCCGGAATTGATCGATCTCTCCAAGGAAAAAGCCTCTACTCTCAAGGCGTACGGCGTGGACCGTCCTGACCCCGGCGGAGGCGGCCGAGGAAAATTTGGCGCCACCCATCAGGAATTCGCCCGAAACTGCCTGCTGGCTCGGCGCATGGTTGAACGCGGTGTCCGCTACATCAACATCGTTTACGCCTCCTGGGATCATCACAGCAAGCTGGACGGAGAGTTGAAATACAATTCCAGCGTGGTCGATCAACCCATTGCTGCGTTGATCCGTGACCTTAAGGAACGCGGACTGCTCGACAGCACGCTCGTGCAATGGTCATCAGAATTCGGTCGCACGCCACTCGGAGAAAATCGGGGAGGCAACAAGAATGCCACCGGTCGCGACCATCATCCATTTTGTTTCTCCATGGTCATGGCTGGCGGTGGATTGAAAGGCGGCCAAGTATATGGCAAAACCGACGAGATCGGTTGGAGCATCGAGGAAAACCCCGTACACCCTAATGATCTTCAAGCTACCCTCCTCCATTGTTTTGGCCTGAACCACAAAAAACTCACATATCGTTTCCAAGGCCGTGATTTTCGTCTCACGGATGTAGCCGGACGCGTGATGAAAGACTGGCTCAGCTAATGGATGTTTTTCTCAACGGCGAATGGACCCCGGAAGAACAGGCAACAGTATCGGCCTTTGACCGAGGTTTTCTTTATGGTGATGGCGTTTTTGAAACGGTTCGTATTTATCAAGGACACCCGTTCCTTCTAGAACGCCATCTCGGCAGGCTAGCCCACGGCTTAAGCGGGCTACATATCGAGGACCCCTTTTCCTTTGATGAATGGACTGCCCATTGCCGTGAATTAATCGCCCGCAACAAGGTCTCCGACGGAATCCTCCGCATTCACATCACGCGCGGCACCGGTAAGCGCGGTTATAGTTCCATGGGCTGCAGTGCGCCCACTGTGCTCATTTCCTTGCATGACGCGCCACCTGTGGCTGATCCGAAAACATGCGTAAACATTATTACTGCAACCGGAATCCTCAGTGACCACGACCCTCTTTCCACGTTCAAGACTGCTAACAAACTGGTCAATATCATCGCGATGCGGGAAGCTGAACAAGCCGAGGTCCACGATGCACTGCTATTGAATCGCAACGGTCACGCCACCGAGACCGCTGCCAGTAACATTTTTGCCGTGCTTGATAACGACCTTGCAACCCCCTCTCTGGCCAGTGGCTGCCTCGGCGGCATTACCCGTGGATATATCCTAGAATTAGCCGCCGACCTTGGCATTCGAACTGTCCAATGCGATCTACCGCACGACGAACTTCTGTTAGCCGACGGATTATTCCTCACCAACAGCGTCCGAGAAATCCAACCCATCGGCACCTTGGATGGCCATGACATTAACCAATCCCCACTAACCTTAAAACTTCAACAGACCTACCGCGAACGCGTCCAAGCCGCCCTTTGATCATGCGTCTTTCCCAAGAAATTCAAACATTATTGGACACCCCCACCTTGGCTTCTCTCGGCCCTGAACAGCGGGCTGACGCCCTCAGCCTACATCAATGTCAAGTTGCCTTGACCGCACTTGATCTCCCCTCCCATCAACAGCCCTTGGTCTACAGTGCCCTACTCCTTTGGCACGATCATCTAGACGCATCGCATGATCTTTCACAAAATATTAACTCGAACGACGGCAGTTTCCTGCATGGCATCATGCACCGGCGCGAGCCCGATTATTCAAACGCCAAATACTGGCTCACAAAAACAGGTCAGCATGAAGCCTTTGACACGATCAATATGCGGTCCGAACTCGTGCTGAAAGACACCTCACTGGCTCATCTTACAACAGCAAAATGGGATCCCTTTGCTATTGTGGACGCCATCAGCGAAGCCTCACCAGACACGTCGGAATACCAGGTCCTGCAAAAAATACAGCGGATCGAAATTGAGGTATTACTGGAACGATTCTGCCGTTAACCCGCCGCCGCCACTAGAGATCCCACCATGCCATCGATGGAGTGCGGCCGCGCTTCCACTGCCGGCTCAACGCCCAACTTCTTAAGTGCCTTGGTGGTTTCCGGCCCAATGCTAAGGACACGCGCCCCGTGTTTTTCCAACGTCTCCACCAAACCAAACCGCGCATCAAAATGTTCTACCGTAGAACTACTGGTGAATGTAATCCAATCTGCTCCCTCTTCTTGCAAGCGCGCCACAGCGCCATTGCGGTCTTCTGTTTCCGGCAAGGTTTGATAAACGGGAATATCATCTACGATCGCTCCGAGTGTTTCGAGTTCGCGTGGCAACTCCGGGTTCGCCACTTGCGCTCGGAACAAGGCCACATTTTCGTTTTCAATCGAATATTCTTCGCTATCGCGAAATGCCGCTGCTACCCCTTCCGCCGTATAACAATCGGGCATCAAATCAATCTTGAGATGTAATGCCTTTAGCTTGGCCGCCGTTGCTGGACCCACGGCCGCAATCCGGCATCCTCCCAAATCTCGCAGATCATCAAAGCCTTTGAAGAAATATTTGAAGAATCGATCCACTCCATTCGGGCTGGTGAACACGAGCCATTGATAGGACCCCAGCCCAAGCAAACCGTCTCTCAACGCCTCCCGATCATCCGGTTCCACGATTTTAATGGTTGGGATTTCCAGGACATCCGCCCCCAACTCAGACAAGCGGGCACCTAATGCGCTCGCTTGCGTACGGGTGCGAGTCACCACAACCCTTCGACCGAAAAGCGGGCGCCGCTCAAACCAATTAAGTTGCTCCCGCAAATCAACCACGCCACCCACAATCGTAACCGCCGGAGATTTAAAGTCATTTTGATCAACGAGATCAGCGATCGTCCCAAGTGTCCCGATTAATGATTCCTGCTGACCGGTCGTCCCCCACCGCACCATAGCCACGGGCGTTTCAGCATCGAGATCGTTTTCCATCAACCGCTCTGCAATGCCGCGGATCCGCTCAACTCCCATTAGGATAACCTTAGTCCCATCACTTTCCGCGAGCTGCTTCCAGTTTATCGAGCTTTCGCCACCTTTTTCAGGACGTTCATGCCCTGTGATTACCGTGTAACTCGAACAATGATCCCGATGCGTCACAGGGATACCCGCATAAGCCGGTGCAGCCACCGAGGAAGAAATCCCGGGAACAATCTCAAACGGCACTCCGGCCTCAGCTAATTCCTGCGCCTCCTCACCACCACGCCCAAAAACAAACGGATCCCCGCCCTTCAGGCGCACCACAGTTTTCCCCTCTAGAGCCTTTTGCACTAACAACTGGTTCAGCTCCCCTTGAGGAATAGCATGATCTGCAGCTCGCTTCCCAGCATAAATGATTTCCGCAGATTCCGGCGCAAGTTTTAACAAAGAAGGATTACAGAGTGCGTCATAAGCAAGCACTTCCGCTCGGCCAATCAACTCTGCACCCCGTCGAGTCAACAACCCCGGATCCCCAGGCCCGGCACCCACTAAATAAACTGTTCCATTATTACTCATTCCCTTGCCTTTTAATGCAACCGCTTGGCTTATCCGTAAATGAAAAAAACCGGGCTCCTATGAGTCCGGTTAAGTAAAAACTGGCGGCAACCTACTCTCGCGAAAGCTATACAATCGCTACCATCGGCAATGAAGCGTTTGACGGCCGAGTTCGGGATGGGATCGGGTCGGGCCACTTCTTTATAGCCACCAAAATATCAATGGATCAGCGGTGATCATGGTGAGCCATGATTCCCTGAAAACCTTGCATGAACTTGTGTCTTATCCTGCGAACGTTGCCGGCTTTATTTGAGTTTAACCCTTTCGGGTTAAGATAAGCCGGTCGGACATTAGTACCAGTCAGCTAAACACATTGCTGTGCTTACACCTCTGGCCTATCAACCTGGTAGTCTTCCAGGAGCCTGATGGGGAAACCTTATCTTGGGATGAGCTTGGCGCTTAGATGCTTTCAGCGCTTATCTCTTCCGCACTTAGCTACGCAGCGCTGCCGTTGCTACGACAACTGCCACACCAGAGGTGCGTCAATTCCGGTCCTCTCGTACTAGGAAGTGAACCCCTCAAGTTTCCTACGCCCACGGTGGATAAGGACCGAACTGTCTCACGACGTTCTGAACCCAGCTCGCGTGCCACTT
>WTHG01000455.1 GCA_011523245.1 Verrucomicrobiales bacterium
CCGCTGACCTTGCTACCAACGGCGTACTTGGTCTCGGCTTCGTCCCACGGGTTGTCGTCCAGCTGGCGGATGCCGAGGCTGATTTTTTGCTCGTCCTTGTTGACTCCAAGTACCACGGCCTCGAGTTCCTGATCCTTCTCGAGGACCTCGGAGGGCTTGGTGTGTTTCTTGGTCCAGGATAACTCGGTGACGTGTACGAGACCTTCGACGCCGGGTTCCAGCTCCACAAAGGCACCGTAGGAAACGAGGTTGACCACCTTGCCTTTGATCTTGGTGCCCACCGGGTACTTGCTCTCGATGAGCTCCCACGGGTTTTGAGTCTTTTGCTTGAGGCCGAGGGAGACTCGCTCCTTCTCTTTGTTGATGTCCAACACCACCACGTCGAGCTCTTGACCGACGGTGACCATTTCGCTCGGGTGATTAATACGTCCCCAGCTCATGTCGGTGATGTGCAACAGGCCGTCGAGGCCATCGAGGTCAATGAAGGCACCAAAGTCGGTGATATTCTTCACCTTGCCCTTGATCACGGCACCCGGGGTGAGGTTGTCCAGCATCTCGACGCGTTTGGCGGAGCGTTCCTCCTCGATCAGTTCGCGGCGGGAAAGCACAATGTTCTGTCGCTCGGCATTCAGCTTCACGATCTTGAACTCCATCTTCTCGCCGACGAGGGCATCGAGGTTCTTCGGTTGAACAACGTCCACCTGGGAACTGGGTAAGAAGGCTTCCACCCCAATGTTCACGATCAGGCCGCCTTTCACGGCTGCCTTGATTCGACCTTCGATTACTTTGCCCTCTTCGCAGAGCGAGTTGATCTTGTCCCAGTTCTTCTTGAACTCGGCGCGCTCGTGGCTCAGGTGCACCTGACCTTCGCGATCTTCGAGCACCTCGATGAGCACTTCAATCTGGTCGCCCACGCCGGGCTGATTGTCCTCATCAAATTCGTTTAACGCGACATGGCCTTCGCTCTTGTAGCCGATATCGACAATTATTTCTTTGCCCCGTATTTCAATCACGGTGCCGTTTACAATTTCGCCCTCGGAGAAAGTCGTGAGACTTTTCTCAAAGGCTTCTTCCATCGTCAGCATTGCTGTTTTGTCCTTTGGGAAAAACAAGGAGCGCAGAATGGCTCTTGTTCAGAAACCGCCGTTTTTCAGTCTTTTTAGCCTTAAAACTGGCGGGTTTATGGTTAATAACCTGTTAACATAGTGTTAACGCCCTCAACGAATCACCGCACTCACGGGACTCAGGCGAGCGGGGAAACTACGTGGAACCCGCGCGAATGCAAGGCTTTTCGGCAAATTAAACCGTCCGTCCGAATTTCTTCTCCAGCTCCGGATAGCTCATCTCGATGAGGGTCGGGCGGCCGTGCGGGCAGGTGTAGGGCATGTTGCAGTGACGCAGGCTCTCCAAGAGAGCGGCCAATTCCGGATCGGCCAAGGCATCGTTGGCCTTGATCGCGTGGCGGCAGACGGTTTTGGTGACCATGTCCTCGCCGAGGCGCATGGCGTTGACGCCGGCACCGGCGGATTTGAGTTCATCGATCAACGATAACACGAACCCTTTTGAATCTTTCGCTTTCACAAAGGGCGGCAGGGCATCGAGCAGAAACGTCCGCTCGCCAAAAGCGCTGAGGCCAACGCCGAGCCGGCTGAGGGTCTCCATTTGCTCACCCAAAAACGCCGCATCCGGTGCAGCCAATTCCACGGTTTCTGGCAAAAGCAGTTTTTGTGAAGCCGTTTCTTCGCGTTCCATTTGTTCCAACAACTGTTCGTACAACACCCGTTCATGCGCCGCGTGTTGATCCATGAGAACCAACCCACGGTCGGATTCCAGAACCACGTAAAGTTTGCCGACCACACCGACGATCTTCAGTGGCACATTGAGCAGCGGCGGGCTGGAGGGAGTGGGGGAAGGTTCCGGGTTGATGGTTGAGGTTTGAGGAACGAGTGGCGGGGCATCCTCTTTGTGAACAGGCTCGGGAGGATTAGCAAAGCCCATGTCCAATGGCTTTTGTTCGGGCGCAGTGACCGGTACATCCTCTGCCTCCGGTCCGAAGCTCCTCGACTCCACCATCTCAGGTCTCAAGTCTTCCGGCTCGATACGATCAACGCTCGCCTTTGTATGAAACTCATGCAGGCCTTCGCGCACGGCTTCGGCCACATATCGGCGCACTTCGCGTTCGCGGTGGAACTTCACCTCGCGTTTGGCCGGATGAATATTCACATCCACTTCCCCAGGACCAATCTCAAGGAAGAGACAGCACACGGGATATTTCCCTTTCATCAACGCCGTGTGATAGCCCTCGCGCAGGGCCATACTTAGGCCGACGTTATCGACGGGCCGTTGATTGACAAATACATGTTGATTCTCTCGATTGCTCCGGCTCACACCCGGCGCGCCAATGAAGCCCCAGATCCGAATAGCCGAAGCCGGTGTGTCCTCCTCATCAAATGGGCGCTTGGGTAATTCGCCATCCGTGTAAATCCCCACCAGCTTCAGACCTTCGCCCCAGAGTGCATTCAGTCGGCGTTGCAGAGCCTCGGCGCCCGTGCCGGTTTCGGCCGGCAGCCGCCACACCTCGCGGTCGTTATGGCGAAAGATGAAGGCCACACTCGGATGTCCCAGGGCCATGAGCGTGAGCACCTGTTGCACATGAGACCGTTCGGTCTCCTCTGTTCGGAGAAATTTACGGCGAGCGGGGAGGTTGTAAAAAAGCGAGCGGACCTCCACTTCTGTCCCAACTGCCGCGCCGGCTTCCTTAACGGAAATCATTTTGCCGCCGTTGATGATGATCTGCGTGCCAGCTTCGGCTTCAATTTCGCGGCTGGTCAGAGTAAATCGGCTCACGCTTGCAATGCTGGGTACCGCTTCGCCGCGAAAGCCCATGGTGCCGATAGAGGCGAGATCTTCCGCGCGCGTGATCTTACTGGTGGCATGGCGTTCGAGGCTCATGAGGGCATCATCACGGCTCATGCCGTGACCATCATCCGTGACGCGTATGAGACTGCGTCCGCCGGCCTTTACCTCTACCGTGATTCGGGCGGCGCCGGCATCCAGCGCGTTTTCCACCAATTCCTTCACCACACTGGCCGGCCGTTCCACCACTTCGCCTGCGGCGATTTGGTTGGCCACCTGTTCAGGAAGAAGTTTGACGCGGTTCACGGGCCGCATCATCCGAAGGTACTTTTGTGGTGTCGACGTGAACTTGTGGACAACCCATTCCAACGCTTGACCGCCTCAAGCTATATTGATAGATTCCGGTCCTTCCAACGGTGGTCGTAGCTCAGTTGGTAGAGCCCCAGATTGTGATTCTGGTTGTCGCCGGTTCGAGCCCGGTCGATCACCCCATTTTTTCAGGCTGAAACAGCCGTCAGACATTTCTTGTCTAACCTGCAGGACAAAAAAGGAAAAATTAGTTGTACCCAAGAATGTCTCTCTTAGGGTTGCTGTAACTCAGTTACGCTTAAGATCCAGTATGCCGCATTGGCGAGCCTCCAAAAGGGCTGGACGGTTGAGGGCGGTGGCGTAGGCTGATGGGCATGAAGCAGATTCTCTTGATGATGATGGCGGTGGTGTTGGTGGGGCAATCCGTGGTGGCGGATGAAAAGCTCATCGCTGACCCCATTGTTGAGTGGGAAATTCGAAAAAAACTCTTAAAGCCCGAAGGCGAACTCACCGAAACGGATTTGCGGAAACTAACTTTCCTTAACTTAGCCCTCACCCAAATCACCGACGCGGGCCTCAAGGACGTGGCCAAGTTGCAGAACCTCGACCGGCTTCACTTGTTAGACACCAAGATCACCGACGAGGGGCTTAGGGAGGTGGCCAAGTTGCAGAATCTCGAATGGCTTTTACTGGGGGAAACCCAAATCACCGATGCGGGCCTCAAGGACGTGGCCAAGTTGCAAAATCTTATAATCCTAGGCTTGGACGATACCCAAATCACCGACGTGGGCCTCAAGGACGTGGCCAAGCTGCAGAAGCTCGAGAAGCTTAATTTGGGACACGGCAAAATCACCGATGCGGGCCTCAAGGACGTGGCAAAGTTGCAGAACCTCGAAGTGGTTGGATTTCGTAACACCCAAATCACTGACGCGGGCCTCAAGGACGTGGCCAAGTTGCAGCAGCTTATCTACCTTGACTTGAAAGACACCAAAATCACCGACGCGGGCCTCAAGGACGTGGCCAAATTGCAGAAGCTCAGAGGGCTTGAATTGCAAGGCACCAAAATTACCAAAGCAGGCGTGGCTGAATTAAAGAAGGCATTGCCGAAATGCATGGTCATCGGCGGCCCCTAATCCTCCCCGTGAAACTCCTTCAGCGCGTTGGCGATCTTCACGATGGTCCACACCAGCGTGGCGAGCAGGATGAGAACGTGAACTACGTCGGTGATCCCTTCGATGAATGTGATGGAGCGATTAAGCCGCTTTAGCTCCTCTATGAGCATTTATTTGCAATTATGACACGAACTATCTCCGCGTTAGTTTGACGTGCATTCGATAATCATAATCTTTAGGCCCTCATGCTAAAGTACATCTTTCCTTTAATACTAGTGGCAAGCCAACTAAAAGCTGCGAATCCTGCAGAAGCAAATACCATAGGAAGTGTTGCGCGGGAGCGATCAGACCTCACCACATTCCTTAAAATACTCGAAAAATCGGATTTAGCCTCAAGCCTTACTGAACAGGCCAGTCTCAGCTACACAGTATTCGCCCCAACCGACAAGGCCTTCAATAAATTGCCTGATGAGGCATTGCAGACATTGTTCAACCCTCGTAATGATGATCGCCTCGAAGAGGTTTTCAATTTTCATGTCAGGTATGGGTCACTCGCCCCAATTGATCTTGAAAATTACACGCTACTCGAAATGTCTAACGGTCAGCTAGTGGACATAAACTACACAAATAAACAAATAGGAGCGGCACGTTTAACCGGAGAGAGAATCGTTTGCTCGAACGGGGTCATATATCTCATTGATGAGGTGCTATCTCCCAACACAGACGATTTGTTTCAAGCTCTTCAAAAAGACGGAAGATTCAAAATATTCACTAAAGCTATCACAGCTAGCCGTCAGGGTAAGTCATTTCAAAATACGCACTCGAAATACACCACTTTCGCTCCCACCGATGAAGCGTTTAATAAGCTTCCAAAACGAATGCTTGAATCTCTTTTCAAACCGGAGAACGACGAAAGGTTGGAAGACATCATCAAGCACCATATCTCAAATGGTTTATTCGCTCGCGGGAAAATTCCAGGTTACATAAGTCTGGGGAGAGCCGGAAACACGCCGAAATCCCTCTATGGGCAATCCTTGAACTTCAGCTCTAAAAACGGAAAGCTGACTATTGATGGAGCAATCATCTCCCAAACGGATATTCCTACCGCTAACGGGATTATCCATGTCATAGACAATGTTATCCCCCCGTCAGAACTCAGCGTTTTAGAGATTTTAGAGAGCGATCCAAAATTCAAAACAACGGTATCTCTGATCAAACTAACGGGACTTGACCTTCCTACAGCTTCAAAGACATTCACTGTGTTTGCTCCAACGAATGATGCTTGGGCTAAAAGCACTTACTCCAAAATTGTCAAAAATCCGAAGATGGAGTTTAGGGAAAAATATTACGCCTTACTTGCGCGTCATGTAATCACAGGTGCTCATGTCACTGAGAACTCCCTCCTCTTCCAAAAACTGAAAACAATTCACGGTGCACCAATTTATTTAACGAGAGACGGGAAACTAAAGACAATAAACGGAAAAAGAATTATCCAGTCTGACTTTGAAGCGTTTAACGGTTTTGTTAACGCTATTGACGGAGTAATATCGGATCAAATGGAACTACCCGAGGGGGATATCTCTATATTGGATTCAATATCTTTTGTTGAGGATACGCTCAATCATGCCAAGGAACTTTATGATAAGGGTGAATATGAAGAATCTTGGAAGTACTACGCTAAGAAAGGTTTAGAGTTCATTTCAAAGTATGGAGATAGAGGCTACATAACCTCTACTCAGTTAAAAAGCCTTCGCAGCATCACCGTGGATGATCAACCTAGCCAGCAATTCGCCACAGAAGCTTGGACTTCCAGAAATACTTTCAGAACTGTGCTGCGACAGCTTCAGAATCAAGGTGAGCGTATAATCGACTCTAAAATAATGGTTAATCCGGAGGCAAAGAGATTTGGTCGGTGATCGTTTTGAATTCACATTATTCCCTGAACCCAAGCCTCAAAAAGGACATGGCTGAATTAAAAAAGGCTAGGCCGTATTGTAAAAACTACGCCCACTATTCCTCCCTGTGAAACTCCTTGAGCGCGTTGGCGGATCGGCGATCTTACAGGAATTCACGTAACTTCTAGGGAATCTGGATTCGTTTCTTTGACGGATTACCACAAATTTGCCAATATCGCCTTGGCCACGCCTGCACCGGCGATAAAGGCCACAAGCCAAAGTCCTCCCGGTAAGCTTTATCGGGGGGGCTTTTTTAAGGGGTAACAATCATTGCCATCTTTACCATCCGAATCCACGCTTGTTGAGGATGCCAATCAACCTTTTAAATGAGGTCTTGCATGGTTATGGGTTGCTGGCATCTCCAAGTAAAAGTCATTTTTAATCAAAAGAATATTCATGGACGATAATAACAGTGAGATAAGGAAAATTCGGATTGAGTTGCAGTGGCTTTCTTGGGGTTTGGTAAAGGTTCCCCTGATTGCCCTCGGTTTGTTTGCTATATACAGCCTTTTTAATCGTTCGGGAGGTGATTTTGAAGAGAGTAATCCAGGTGTACAAAATTCTCTGGAGCGGGTATGCAAGACAACGTCTGACGGTCGTTTAGCCGTTG
>WTHG01000389.1 GCA_011523245.1 Verrucomicrobiales bacterium
GTGCGAAACTGTTCGAGAGCCAAACCGATTTCTGGGATCCCGCGGCGGACGAAACGACCGGCGCCGGCGAAAAAGCCTCCACATGAACCTCAACATTCATTCCGAACTCCCCGAGCGCAAAGACTGGCGCATCGGCTGCGTCGGCAGCGGCTTCATCATGAGCGACTGCCACCTGGTCGCTTACGGCAAGGCCGGCTTCAACCCCGTCGCCATCGCCAGCCGCACGCAGGCCAATGCCGCCATCTGCGCCGAGGCGCACAACATCGGCACCGTGCACGGCAGCATCGACCAGTTGCTCGATGACGAATCCATCGAAGTGCTGGATCTCGCCGTGCCGCCGGATAACCAACTCGAGATCATCAAGGCCGCCTGCGCCCGCGGCACGGCCAAAGGTATCCTCGCGCAGAAACCGCTGGGCGCAAACTACGCCGAAGCCGTCGAGGCGGTCGAAGCCTGTGAAGCTGCCGGCATTATTTTGGCCGTGAACCAAAATATGCGCTACGACCAATCCGTGCGCGCCGGCAAAACGCTGCTCGAGAACGGCACCATCGGCGATCCCGTCCTCGCCACCATCGACATGCGCGGCATCCCGCACTGGATGCCGTGGCAGGAGCGCCAGGGCTGGGTGACCCTCCGTATCATGTCCATTCATCACATGGACACTTTCCGCTACTGGTTGGGCGATCCCGAGCGAATCTACTGCACCACCCGTCCCGACCCGCGTACCGCCTTCCCGCACACAGACGGCATCGCCAGTTACATTCTCGAATATGCCAATGGCTTGCGCGCCATCGCCATCGACGACACTTGGACCGGCCCCGCCCGCGAAGGGGCCCCGGCGGACATCGGCATTGAGTGGCGCATCGAGGGCATGGACGGCCTTGCCATCGGCGACATCGGCTGGTGTCAGGATCCGTACACCACGCCGTCCACCATCCGCTACGCCACCAAGGGCGATGCGGAATTCACTGCGCCCACTTGGGAAGAAAGCTGGTTCCCTGACGCCTTCGTTGGCACCATGGCGCAGCTGCTCATCGCGCTCGAGACCGGCAACCCACCGGCCATTGATGGTCGCGACAATTTAAACACCATGGCCCTCGTGGAGGCGGCGTACCAAAGCGCCGAACAACACCGGGCCGTTGAACTGAAAGAAATCACAGGAGCATAAATGAAACTCGGAATGATTAACTCCGCTTGGGAACAGCACGGCATCGGGCTGGTCGACGGGCTGCATAAGACCAAGGAGCTCGGCTTTGATTGCGTGGATATTTTCCAGGATCCGCTTGATGACAACGCCGATGACCGCATCGCCACCATCAAACAAACCTGTGATGAGTTGCAGCTGCCCATCATCAGTGTGGTAGGCGTGAGCGTGGGGTTGGTGGACTTTAATCCGTCCGTACAGAAATTTCATGTGGAACGCTGCAAACGCTACCTCGACATGGCCGCCACGCTGGGCGCAAAGAATTACCTCCTCGTGATCGGCGAATACATTTGGCAGAAGGAAGTCATCCCGGCCGAGGAACAATGGCGCTTTGCCGTGGAGAACGTGCAGGTGCTGGGTGATTACGCTGCGGAACGCGATCTAGAAATCGTCATCGAGCTCGAGCCCTTTCACATGTCTCTGGTCAACACCATTGCCGAGATGGACCGTTACCTGACCGACGTCGATCGCCCTGCCGTGAAGGCCAATATCGACATTAGCCACATGCTCCTCAGCGACAGCCCACCCGAAAGCCTCGCCGCCCTCAAGGGGCGCGCCGGGCACGTGCATATTTCCGATTGCGATGGCAAAGTGCACGGCGACCTGCCGCCCGGCCACGGCGTCGTGCCCTTCCAGCCTTACCTGCAGGCCATCAAAGACCTCGACTTCGACGGCGCCATCAGTCTCGAGCTGGAGTACGCGCCCGATCCGAGCAAGATCGTCGAGTGGGTCACCGAGGCCTACACCTCGACGGACAAGTTAATGGGCGAGGTCAACCTGCGCGGCTGATGAACACCGAACACAACGAATGGCAATCGCAGTTTCGTGACCTGTTCTTTAAGGGCGTCGAACGCCATGAAGCCGGTCGGCAATCGCCCGAAACAATGTTTGAAGGCGACGAGCCCGCCTTTCTCGAATCCATCGGCTGCAGCACACAGGAGATGTTTGATTTTTGTGACGACTACGTGCGCTGGGGCGATGTGGTTTACGAGCACGTCGAGGAATTGCAAGCCGTGCGCCGTGATTATTTTCTCAACGATCTCAAGAGCCAACCCGCCGCGCGCCGGATGGAGATGGAGGAATTCCCTGCTAAGACCGATGAGATCGCCGGCATCGCCTGGCTCCCGCGCCTGATCGTCAAGGCCCGCGCCAAGCTGGAGGGCGCGCTGCCCGCGGATTTAATGTACGGCTGAGGCGGCGACCGCCAGTTCTTCCGTGAGAAGAACGTTGACCCTGCCGAACTCCTGCGCGTCACCCTCGTCGCCGGGGACGAAGATCACCTCATCGTCGACTACGTGGAAAGGTGCATCAAAGGCTAGTCCTCCTTACAATTATCCGCACGGGCAAATGCGTACTCCTCCACTACGCGCCCGCCGATCAAATGTTCCTGAATGATCCGCTCCAGCACCTCCGGCGTGCACGAGTGGTACCAAGTGCCTTCCGGGTACACCACCGCTACCGGCCCTCGCAGACACACGCGAAGACAGTTGGCCTTAGTACGAAACACCTGTGGTTTCGAACCAACCAGATGCAACCCCTTCAAACGGTTCTTTAGATAATCCCATGCTGCTAACCCAGCCGCCACATCGCAGCACTTCGCTTCAGTTTGGTCCGCACACAGAAAAATGTGTCGTTGATACTTGGAGAGGCCAAGTGATTGAATCGCTTGATTGAGATCTTCCATAATTATCCCTCGTACATTTCATCCTTTCGAACTGGCTAGATATGATTTTGATGTATTCGTATACGTTGACTATCTTACCCGACTTGACTCCGCATTTCTTGCAAGCCTGATTCCAATACTTAAGCTCAGCTAAATTCAAAATCCCGACGGGATCCAGAGGATTGTTCCAATGCCACAACAAAATTCGCACTGGTTTTAAATTAGACCGCCTCCACCGCATCAACAACTCGGCTGGGTCCGTGTTCTGACTCACTTTTTGACTTGATATAACCTTCGAATTTCCGTCAAGAACAACTCGTCCACCCAATAGCCATGAAAGCCCTCCTCAAGTTCTGCTCGATCGCACTTCTGTCCCTCAATCTACACGCCGACAACTGGCCCATGTGGCGCGGGGCAACGGGCGTGGGCATCACCACAGAAAAAAACCTACCGCTTAAGTGGAGTGCCACGGAGAACATCGCGTGGAAGATTGACCTCCCCTATCGTGGCAACAGCACGCCGATCGTGTGGGGTGAAAAGATTTTCCTCACACAACCACTCGAAGAAGAACAGGAACGCGCCCTTATTTGCCTCGATCGCCTCGACGGCAAAGAACTCTGGCGACGCACCGTTAAATACGCAGACCCCGAGAGCTCCCACCGCACCAACCCCTATTGCAGCGAATCCCCCGCCACCGATGGCGAACGCGTGGTGGCCGTGTTCGGCTCCGCCGGTGCCGTGTGTTATGACCTTTCGGGAAAACTTCTATGGCAACGCGATCTAGGCAAGATTCAGTTCACATGGGGCTCCGCCGCCTCACCGGTCATTCATGGGAATCTGGTCTATATTTACCGCGGCCCCGACCCCAAGGCCCATCTCCTCGCCCTCGACAAACGAACGGGCAAAACCGTGTGGCAGCTCAATGATCCCGCCGTCAGCATCGAGGGGCGCACCGATGGATTCCGCGGCAACAAAGATTCCAAATGGATCTGCAGCTTCAGCACCCCCATCTTGGTGCCCACCAAAACCGGCCCGGAACTGGTAATGAATTATCCCGGTAGCCTCGCCGGCATTGATCCGCGCACCGGCAAACGCCTGTGGATTTGTGAAGGACTCAACCCGCTCATCTACACCTCCCCTATCGCGGGGGAAAACGTGATCGTCGGCATGGGCGGTTATTTCGGTACTTCTGTCGCTGTGACTGCCGGAGGCAGAGGCGATGTCACTCCGCAAACCCTTTGGCGCACCGAACGCACGCCCAATCGCCTGGGCAGCGGCGTGATTTATCAGGGCCATGTGTATGTACTGAACACCAATGGCATCATGGAATGTCTGAACCTGAAAACCGGTGAAGTGCAATTTTCCGAACGTGTTCGTGGCCGCGGGCCCAAACAGGAATCTTGGAGCTCCATGATTCTCGCCGGCGACCGTATTTACATCCCGAACCAATCCGGCGAAACCATTGTCCTCCGCGCCCAACCGAAGTTTGAACTGCTCGGAATCAACGCGCTGGACGGCACCCTCACCAACAGCTCCCTCGCCGCCTCCGACGGACAGTTGTTCCTTCGCACCCACAAGCACCTTTGGTGCATCGGCAAGCGCCGGTAGCTATTCCCCGGTGCCCCAAAAAATCCGCCGCGGCTGCCGGATACCAGGGCGATTGGTTGTGCCCGGTAAAACAGAAATTGGTTGTGCGTTAGGAACCAGTTGAGTGGTCTGAATTATCTGCGTGAAGTACGAGCCCACCACCGGAGCCATTTGCTGAATGGTGAACGCATTGTTTGCAAAGTTCGTATCTCCAGTGGGCACTCCCCAGACATTAACATTTGGATTAGAAAAATACCCCAACCGACGCCCCACTCCATACGACATCAACGTGCGCATCGGATATGTGTTCCCATTTGTAGTGATGCCGAATTTCCAGCCATGCGAATTGGTAAACGACCCCTTTGCAAAACCTCCCACATCGTTGGTCGCATGCGAACAACCTAGATTATGGCCAATCTCATGGACGAACACCGAAGTCGGCGCATAGACGGCTTCCACTACATTAAACCCATAAGCTGGGGCACCGTTTGTACTGTTGAGCATCCAACTACTGCCGTGCATGATATTCCGGGGACTGGCTCCAGTGAAAAGGCTGACCAGGTCCGCGCGATAAAGCTGACGTTTCAAATGAACATCATACAGCGGTTGGGTCGCCCCGAATGTCAAATCCACCAAGTCCGTGGTGCTATTTCCGGAGGTTACATGGTTGACTTTCTCTGTCCCCAATAAGATCAACTTGGCGTTAATTGCGCTGCGACGAAACGCGTTGTTCACCTGTGCCACCGAAATGCGCACCCTTGTTTCTACCCCGCGCTTTCCTCCACACTGAGTCTCCGCCAAACCGGTATAACAGGCCAACACACCAATGATTGGCGGGCCGTAAATCGGTGTTAGCGGCACAGGCCATAGGTTGGTTGACATCGTATTTGTCAATGTCAGGACATGAGTAAACCCGGGGAACCCTGGCACTCGATTAGTTACTCCCGGCGTGTATGGTGTGAAGCCCAATTGCGGCATCGAGATTACTTCCCCATCCGGCGAGCGGAACAAGGTTAAGGGATCCGGATGCACCCCAAAGTTTTCCGCTGAACGCACCCCACTCGTAGCCAACTCCACAATGGAGTGAGCCTCGTCATCAGCATAATTAATGAGAAACTTCCTCCCGTCAGCCAGCTCCACACTGCCCGCCATTACGCCTTCAAAAGTAATAAAACTCGCCGTCGCACCCGGCTGCCCAATCACATCACCGTGCACCTCCGTACTCACCGGGTCAGTCTTTTCCGCCCGATTCAATCGCACTTGCACAGTTTCGCCAGGAAACAACTCCAGTGAGATTACCTGATCCCCCGCTTGAACCGCTTCCACGGCGCTGGCATTGATTCGCACATGCCGGAAACGTTCAGCAACCTTGGCTTCAGGCAGCATATCTTGGTCACGGGCCGGCAATTCATCAGAAACGATTTCCGTCACCACCACCGGACGTAAAACCCACCAAACCAGCAACAGGGCCAAAAATAAGCCCCCGGCCAAAAAATGTTTTCGGTTTACCGGCATTTCGTCGAATCCGAAGCAACCTACCACTTACGAGGAGAAAATCCAATGCAAACAATCGTGCCTAAATACATCATCCCAGAGCATTTGGGTGTCGCTTATCTGGTTTTGTCCTCTAGCACCCCTGAAGCTCCTACAATGAACCCGCACATTTTATTGGCCGACGCAGCCCGTGCGCGTATCGTTGGGCCATGTTGATTGTGCTCGTTCATGTTCATGTGAAACCCGACTGCATCGAGGCCTTTCGCGAGGCGTCGCTGAAAAATGCCCGCAACAGTCTCCAGGAACCCGGCATCGCGCGCTTTGATGTGCTACAGGATAACGACGATCCCACACGGTTTATCCTCAATGAAGTATACCGGGACAACGCCGCGCCCGCAGCGCACAAAGAGACCGCTCATTACGCAGCCTGGCGCGATACTGTGGCCGACATGATGGCCGAACCCCGCCACGCCGTGAAGCTCACCAACCATTTCCCTACCGACAGTGAGTGGTAATCCGGCCAGCGGCGCATTCGAATTCGCCACGGCCACGCGCATTATTTTCGGCGGAGGCAAACTCGCCGAAGCACCGGCGGCCATTGAAGGATTCGGCCGCAAGGTGCTCGTCGTCACTGGCCGCACACCCACGCGCGCCGCGCCTTTGCAGGGGTTGTTGAAGGAATTCGACTGCGCAGTGCACAGCATCCCCGGTGAGCCAACGCTCTCCGAAATCACCGAAGGCGTTCAGGCCGCCAATGGACGCGAGGTTGTGGTCGCCATCGGAGGCGGTAGCGCCATTGACGCCGGCAAAGCCATCGCCGCTCTGCTAACCAACCCCAGGGAACCGCTGGATTACTTGGAAGTCATCGGCCGCGGCCAACCGCTCACTGAGA
>WTHG01000187.1:0-2146 GCA_011523245.1 Verrucomicrobiales bacterium
GGGGATATCGCCGGGGAAAGTGAAGCTGCGTTTGGCATTCCCGCCGGCATCCCAAAGGGTGGCGCGTCGGTTGCGGCCGACGGTGACTAAGTCCCCGGTTTGCGCTCGACGCAGGCCAGAAGCACCACCGCTATGGGCGGTCCAGCTCTTGAGCTGTGTGACTTCATCAATGTTCCACAGTTTGCCGGTGCCATCTTCACTGACACTGGCAACGATGTTGGTGTTCACCCATTCGAGGCCAGTGATGCGACCGCGGTGGCCCATGAGAGAGGCAACCCGGCCGCCAGGCTCAGCTTCCCACACGTGAATGCCGCCGGCTCGGTCGCCGGAGGCGACGTATTTACCTTTCGGACCGAACCGCATGGCGGTAACCCAATCAGTATGTTTCTTAATTTTGTGCAGCATCTCGCCAGTGTCTGTGGAGAAAATACGTACTAGGCGATCCGGGCCGCCATGGGCGATGTAACGTTGGTCAGCGGAAATGTCCGTGGCGAGCACGGCATCCAAGTCTTCCCCTACAGTTAGTAGTTGTTCGCCTTTGGTGACATCCCACACGGTACTGAAACCGAGGTTAGCACCACGGCCACCCCCGATGACGAGCAATTTGCCGGTGGCACTGAAGTTAAGACTGTGTGGATAGCCTTTGGGGAAGGGGATGATTCCAGCAACCTTGAGGTTGTCGGTATTGTAAAGGATCACCTGTCGCTGGCCACCAATAGCCACGAGCGGGGCCCATGGGCTGACGGCGATAGCGGTGGAGACACTGGTGCGCTCGGTGCGCACAAAGGGGTCGAGCGAAAGCACTTCCACCGGCATGGGTGCGGGGCCTTCGGGTCGTTTGCCGAGAGAATCGGGATCAATAGTGAGATCCACCTTCGGCTTGTCGGACATGACCGCCTTGGAGCCGGTGGTTTCAAGGAGCCCCCCGACGATCCATTTTTTGAATACCTCAATCTCCTTGTCGGATAGCTTGCCGTTGGGCGGCATGGTGGGTTCTTCGGCATGGGTGATGACCTGGTAAAGGAAGCTGCCATCGGCATCGCCACCGGCTACAACCTCTCCGCCGCCACCGCCCTTCATCAGGGCATTGTAGGTCGACAGGTCGAGATCGGCCCGCATCTTGTCCGGGTTATGGCACTTGAGACAGGCGTTGCGCAGGATGGGCAGGACGTGATCTTCGTAGGTGATCTTGTCTTGTGCTTGTATCTGAAGTCCGGCCAAAAAGAAGCCGGCAAGCGCGATGGATTTTAATTTCCGAGTCATCATCGGTTTCAATTATCCCTAGTTATGCGCCCGCTTGCGGGCGGATCAGTTAGTGGTTAAAGATAAACTCCTTGGAGTTCAGCACGGCCCAGAAGAGGTCGTTCAACACTTCTTCATCCGTGCGACCTTCCTCGCCCACGAATGCCATGAGCTTGGTCTTCTCTGTTTCGGTGGGTTTGCGTGCCAAACACCGGATATAAAGTTCGTCGATCACGTCCTCTGGGCTTTTCCCGGCTTGCAACAATTTCCGAACGACACCGCCCTGACTGCACTTATTGTTGACCGTATCGCCATTAAGCAAATGGAGCGCCTGTGAGAGGTTTGGTTCGAGAGCCACTTCGCAAGAACAAACCGTCGTACGGGTAGCCCGACCAAATGTGGTGAGGAAAAAGGTAGAGGTGCCGCCATCAACAATCTCCACCGCACTGGATCCCACCGGTAATCCACGGAATTTATTCTGAGTATCCGTCACTTGGCTGATGATATCCAGTAACACCTCGGCGCGGACGCGGCGGATGGTGCTCTTAGCAAAGTTGCGAGTATCACTCTGGTTGGACTCGGTACTTTGCACGCTACGTTGGTAGGCACGGGAATTACAAATCTCGCGCACGAGCTGCTTGAAGTTATAACCGCTCTCCTGAAAACGCTTGCCCAACTCGTCAAGCAGCTCGGGGTTGCTCGGCGGATTGCTGATGCGCACATCATCCACGGGCTCCACGATACCTTGGCCGAGAAAGTGTGCCCAAACAATGTTGGCCATATTCTTTGCAAAGTAAGGATTCTTTGGAGAGGCCAACCATTCAGCTAAAGCCACACGACGGTCCCCACCATCCTTCAACGGAAACCCGGACACCATTTTGCCATTGGCATCTTTTCTAATCTC
>WTHG01000187.1:2246-6831 GCA_011523245.1 Verrucomicrobiales bacterium
GCGGGATTGCTAAAGGTTCCACCACGGGCACCGAGGAGTTCCTGGACAATCTTATCCATCGGCTGGTCCTGCTCGAACTGTTCACGCAACCACTCGAAATAGAGAACGGCGTTTTTATAGTAGAACGAGTTGTTTTGGGTGCGAATCTGCAGCAGTTCGGCCCATTTCATAACCCACATACGCACGAATTCCGGCCGGGCAATAAGGTCATCCACCAGCTTGGATCGTTTGTCCGGCGACTTGTCGGCCACAAACGTCTTCACTGCTTCGGGGGTGGGCAGCACGCCGATAATATCGAGATAGGTTCGGCGAATAAAAGTGTTGTCATCACACACTTCACTCGGGGTGATGCGAATCTTTTTGAGCTTGTTGTGCACGAGGGTATCGATGTAGTTAGCCTCGGGTTCATTGGGGAATTTGAAGTCCGGCATCTCCGGAATCACCAACACCTGTGTGCCAACGGTGATCTGGTCGAACCGCGCCATCACAAACGCCTCGCCACGTGTGCCGGCTGTCATCATGCCCTTACCATCCACCGTAGTGGTGACGTCATTGTTAGTGAGGAACATGGTTTCGTGAGTCACGTCGCGCGTGGTGCCATCGCTGTACACGGCTCGCACGATGATTTGCTGCTGGGCGCCTTCCCCCTCGAGCACGGATTGTTTCGGGTAAATCTCGAGGTCCAATACCTTTGGAGTGCCTGCTGGATCACGTGGCGCACCGGCTTCTAGCCAGCGGACAATGGTCTTATAAAGAGAACTCTCATTATCAAACATTTTACCGCCAGTGTGCGTCACACGGCCGGTAGCTTTTTCAAGCAACAGACTATCGTGCGGCAAGGCGAGGTTGATACGGCGACCTAGATTTTCACGAGTAATCCGATCGTAATCACCATTGGGATCAAACCCGAATAGGGAAAGCGCAAACCCATCCTTGCCGCTCGAAGCACCGTGGCAAGCCCCGGCATTACAACCGCCTTTAGTGAAGGTGGGCATCACATCCAGACTAAAGCGAATGGGCCGTTCCTCGGTGGCTTTTTCCACCTTTACCGGCACGGTAAGGGTTCGCCCACTAAGCTCAATTTTCAGTTCGGTTTCTCCATCGGCAACCGGCTTAATGATGTTGTCTTCAAACTTCACTAAAGCCGGGTTGGCAAATGTGTACTTAGCGTCCTTGGATACATCGCGCGTGGTGCTATCGGCAAACTTGGCCTGCAACATGATCTGCTGCTTGCCTCGCGACGTCACGAGATGGGCGTCCTTTGGGTATACCTGCAGGTCCACCAAATCCTTCGGGGCGGCGCTCAACAGGAGCGGCGCGGCGAGCAGAGCGAGAAATATTTTCTTCATGGTCTTAATCCCTAAATTTATCTTAGCACTTTCCAAAGTTTACTTGGCCGGTTCGGGAATCACCCCGAGGCTTCCCAGCGCCGGCTTCTTGATCACCGGCGCGGCAGGCGGTGCATTCACGCGCAAGGTGCCGCGACCGCCCAAGATCTGCGTGACCTGGTGTCCGCTGTGATCCATAGACAACTTGCAGTAAACCGTGCGGTGCAAGCCCACTCGCGCGTTTGGCTCCACGGTGATCGGAAAGGTGATAGAATCCGTGTCCTTAGTCACCTGTAACTTGGTGCTGGTGGTTCCTGACGGCAGCCCAACCAGCTCCACGGTGGCTTCCCCTGGGAATTCCGTCCGTGTGGTGAGATCCACCTTCAACTCGGTAGGATACCCCTGAGTGGTCGTAGCCGCCGTGATTTTGCCGACCATAAAATAATCCTTAATTTCCAACGGCGAGAGCTGGGTGGAGACATACGCCGTGGCGCCGTCTACCGTGGCCGTGCCCAGAAAGGCGAATTTGTGCTCCAAAATCTCAGCGGAACTATTGCCGTTGAACACATAGGAGATCTCGTTTTTGCCGGCGGGGATATTGATGGAGGAGGTGCAGCTCAAGCCCGGCGGGCGGGTAAGCATGCGCACGTTGATCTGGCCATTGAACCCTTCCTTGCGCTCGGCAACCACTTTGATCGGCAAGGTGCCCGCGCGCACCAGCGGTGCTTTGGGTTCTTCTATACGGATTTTGAAGGGCAATTCCTCCACCACAGCCACACCGATCTTATCGACCCACGTCTTGTAGTAAACGCCTCGGTTCCCGTTCTGCACTAGATCAAAGTTTTGCCAAATCCCACCGGAAATATCAGCGGCATTTTCACCCACTAACTTGCCAGTTATATTGCCTAAGCCGCCACCGATCGGCGCATCCGCCGCCGCCTCAAACACTGCGGTCAACTGTGTTTTGTTTGAAGCCATGTGCGCAGCATGCATCGTGATTCCTGGGGGAAAATCCTGTGGGCTCAAAGCGAGTTCCCCTCCAAAGCTGGTGCGCCGAGCCTGAAGGATCAGCGGAAAACGATTTCCGCGAGCCACAACAACATTTTTGCGGGTCTGCGTGTTATACCGAGCCGTATCTGGCACATACAAACTAAGCTTGGCCTCGCGAGGCTGAAATTCAACCCGGTAGGTATAATCGGACCCTCCGTTGTTTAAATGGTCACGAACACGTAGGGTGTACTCGCCATCGGCCGGCACAGTCCAGCTGATGTAGCTATCGGGACCACCCGAATCATCGTTACTGGCGAGACTGCGACCGTCCTTGTTGCAAATATAGATCACCGAATCAATTGGCGAGCGCAGCTTGCGTGCATATACGCGCACGTCATAGCGCTGTCCCTTTTTGGCGGTGAACCGAAACCAGTCCTGATCTCCCGGCTCGCCTATAATGCCATTAAAGGCAACGGGCAAAGGCGTATCGGAAAGGCGCGCTTCACCGACCGAATTATTCGGTTCCTCCTCAAGGACGTTAGGGAAAGGTGATACGCGCACTTTGTTACCTGAGGGGGCAATTACGCCATCCGCCTGAGGAAAGGCTGCGATATCGCGGAAACTCGGTTGGCTTTGTTGGCCGAATGTCGCCTGAAAGGACACTGGCTTGGCCGCTTTAAATTTCTGTGTGAAATCACCAGCAGCCTTATCGATGAACTTCATGTCTACTTCCTCGCCTTCCTGGCCACCGGCTGGATAAACCGCAGTTGGTCGCGGAAATGTGCCGATGTGCATACGGTAGGCGCGTAGCTGACCATAGGAGCTTTCACGCAACTCCACAGTATATGTGTCATCCTCCTTGGCCACAGCTGTTGCAAAACAGTCCTGAATAAACAACGGCGTGTCATCAGACCGGGCGACAATGAATCCTTTACTGTTTTTTATCGCCACCGAAGCATCATCGAAGTATCGCCCCAACCGGATGCATTCCACTTCAACAGAAATGCGCTGACCTTGCTTGACGTCCACCACGAAGCGATCCACCGATTCATTAGCCACTGCACCCGATATCGTAGTGTTAAGCGCAACCTTCTGCGGCCCTTCACCTTCCTTGGGGGCAACTTCGCGCAAAGTGGGGAATGGGCCCACGTAAAACGTCCGCAACTCACTCAACCCACCACGGGTACGCAGCCGCACCTTGTGCTCACCTAGAGGGCAATCGGCCTCGGCCTTTATGATAGCCTTGAAGCCATTGTCATCGGCTTCGTTAATCTTCACCACCTTTACGCCCGGGTGATAAAAAAGAATATCCTCAACATCCTTGGCGCGCGCAGCTCTAAAATAGATCTCCTGTTCCGTGCCCGGCTGCAGCCCATCGGGGCGCAGGTAATACAAACGGGGATCTACTGCAGCTACGTTCCAGACTAGCCCGATGAGGATAAGAGAAAAAACTAATCGTTTCATTTGCTGTATTATTAAACGCACGGGGCAAGATTCCATGTGGAACCTCGCCCCGGGCGGTTGGTTAAATGTTTTTTGCGAAGTCCGTCCGAGGCTTAGGCCAAGATTTCCTTCACCACTTCCCCGTCATAATTGATCGGCATTGGGCGGTTGCCCGGCCCCACTAACCGACGGTGAGGATCAATCCCCGCAAGCGAGTACACGGTAGCGGCCCAATCAGGCACATGCACAGCGTCCTCTTCAGGCTCAGCGCCGGTAGGATCGGACATCCCATGGATCACGCCACCCTTGATGCCGCCACCTGCCATTACCACGCTGAACACCTTGGGCCAGTGATCGCGGCCAGCGGTAGCATTAATCTTTGGCGTACGCCCAAATTCACTTGTAACCATCACCAGAGTGTCCTCGAGCATCCCGCGTTGATCTAGATCGCGGATGAGTGCCGCAAAAGCCTGATCAAATGGAGGGAGTTGAGAAGCATTGGCGGCGGCGATATTCTGGTGATGATCCCAGCCACCGTAAGTGGTGCTCACAAAACGCACACCGGACTCAACCAAACGGCGGGCCAACAGGAAGCGGCCGCCAGCGGTATTGCGCCCGTACTCGTCGCGCAGCTTGGCCGGTTCCTTATTGATGTCGAACGCATCGCGGGCTTCTGGCGAGGAAATCATCGCGTAAGCGCGCTGGTAAAAACTATCCATGCCGTCGAGTGCATCGCTCTTCTCGAGCGCGCTGAAGTGACTGTCCACAATCGAACGCATGCTACGGCGCTTGGCAAAGCGCTTATCGTCAATGCCGTTGGGCAG
>WTHG01000304.1 GCA_011523245.1 Verrucomicrobiales bacterium
CCAAATCGCCAAAGCCCAAGAACTCTCCAAAGAGATGATCAAAAAGAATCCGAAGCTGCTTAACAAGTAGCTTAATTCCGCGAACCATCCGCCATACCCGCTTCAATTTTGGTACAAGAGGATCACTGCCTAGGCCAGATTACAACTGTCTTGTTAATCTTAGTTTTGCCTTTGCCTCCCGTCACTGGGTAGGTCACCGGCTGTTCACCGACCGCGCCCGTTATGTAGTATTCAAAATCATAATCAGGGTTTGGTAGTAGGGCTTTCATGACGCGAGTTGAGCTATTGATCGGAATCAGCTCAATTTGGGCAAATGCTCCTGACGATCCAATTTTTCTATAATGCATAACCGGGCTTGTGATTTCACCGTTTCCCATGAATATAACTTTCTGATCGAACTTCTCATCAGCATATATCATGGAAATCTCAGGCATGGCCCTGACCGCAGCTTTTCCTTTGTAAGTTGTGCTAATCGAATCCTTAATTCCCAATTCTCTTCTAATGGTGTCTATTAGCGTTGATTGATGTAACTGAGCGATGACACCCAGTTCAGACACGTTTCGCACTCGTTGTATTTCATGTGTAATCACTTTGCTCCAACCGCTTAAAAGCTTATTCTTCATATCAGTATTGCGGTGATCACTTTCGACATAACGATGCCGATAAATCGCCATCTTGCACAACTCAATCTGTGACTGGAAAAAATGGTACCAGTACATATATCGATCCCTGTTCCCCGTTCCGACGATCTTATCCTTGTAAGAACAAAATTGGGTGTAGAGATGGATTGCGTCTAAGAATTTGCGACTCGTGGGCTTTCTGGGATCTTCGTCTTCTAGCTCATAAAGAGCACTGGGAAGAAAGCGTGACGACCTCGGTACTGAGCCCTTTTCCCCTTCGCCGGTCGACTTCGGTTCACCCAACCTGTCGGCCATAGCCAAAAGATTCCCTATTTCGGTCGCACATTCAGGACCAAAGTTGGCTCTTGCCCAATTCTGGTAGTGTTTTGTAATCCACCCAACAAATTGTGGAGGTTGTTTAACCACCCGGGTTTCCCATGTATCGAATACGGGAAATTTGGTTTTCGCGTCCTTCATAGTCAGCAAACTGCCTGATACGGGAGCCCGGTTATCCCATGACAACTGCGCATGTGCCGCAGACGCTTGTGCAACGGATTTGATACGCCAGTGTTTGGCAATCAATGCTTGTACTCCTCCGTTTCTAACCCCGTGCGAAACTTCGTTATAGACACCCATTGATCGCAATTGGGGTTGTATTAGTCCCCAGTCCTCCTCGTACCAGCAGGATGACCATCCGTTGCGGCCTTTAGCCAGTACCGCTGACATACCCTGTGCCTTATCCCACAACGTACCGAAGGGCACTGACTGCGGTAAATCGTCGTGAAACTCCAGTTCACCGCCGTTAACCCTGGAACTTCCAACTTTCCAGCCAAAGGTGGCGAGTTTGAAAGGAGTTTTCATTTGTGACATTACCTGATTGGCATACTTATAGTCATCTGCAACCGCTTCGATTTGTTCTCTTGAAGGGTTATGCCCGTTATAAGACCAGCATTCATAGGTCCATATCCAAAAGTAATCCAGAGGGTGGGTTCTCATGATCCTCGTGAACATGCCTTCGTACAAAGCCTTTGCGAAGAGTTCGTTCTTTTCCCCTCTAGACTTGGGAACCGTAAATCCGTAAACATCTCTCATTCTATCCCGGACGTAAGGAGGGCAGGTGCGTATCCAATCCTTCCTAATAATATGCGCGAAATCCCCCTCGCGGTTCTTCTTACGGTTGCCTGGTTCAAAAACCAAAGGAGATTCGATCCCAATCGCCGTTTTGATACCCATGCGTCTAGCATGCGAAAACGCATCACGAAGCAAGAGTCCAACGTTGTTGAACACAGCAGCCTTCTCCGTTGCTGTGACGGGCTTTTTGAAACCCATTGCGTCAGATGCCATCTCCTCAAAAGCATACAATTTATCAGCGCCATCGCTAAAATCGGTCGTTTTTAAGGGAGTGCCACCCCAGCTGTTTTTACGAGACCGATAGGTGCTCGCCCAAGATGCAGCATATGCCCCCGCCTCTTTAATAGTGCCATCATCATTAACATCTTGCTTGTGTCCTATCCATACATGCGGCTCGGGCCCTTCAATCGAGGATGGCTCTCCACGCTCTGGATAATGGTGCAAACCAAAAAAATTCATTCCCATTTTTGCCTGTTGCGTCAAAAAGGATTGGTAATCCTCAGTGCTCCAGAAATCAGGACCTGCTAAGAAATTGTGAAATGGAAGATTGCCTCGCAACGCGAACCAAGGCAGAGATTTCTCATCGAACTCTGCGATATTAATAGGATAAGCTATTTTGGCATCAGGAATGATGTCTCCCGATAAATTGAAGTAACACCCAAGCAGCTCAGCAAAGCGATAAGCCGCATTAAGGGTAGTGGCACCATCCGCACCAGTGATTGTCAGAACATCTCTGTCATCTTTTCTTACAGACTTTATCAAATACCCCTTTCGGTCTCCACTGACCGGAGCGTTCACGTTCCCGTACCCTTTTTTCAGTTCCGTGATAATAGGCCGGCTGTTCTCTGCAACTACAATAACATCTCCGGCAGGGAGGTTCTTGGAATTTGTAACCTTTGCTAAAACTGGGGCAGTCCCTGTGCGGAGAAAGATGTATCGCCGCACCTCTTTTGCTGCCAACGCTTCAATGTGGGATCCTTGGCTAGGATAAACAATCGTCTGCGAATACGCAGATACTGCACTAGCAGCGACAAGCCCTGCCATCCATGACAAAGTGGTGGATCGAAGTGGTTTGGTTCTCATTTTTTACTACCTCTTCTGACCCTCGCACTCCCTCGGGGATATGCTCGGGTTCTAGCAAAATTTTACAGGATGAGCTTCGAGTCGGCGAGATATTGATAATGGCATTTGACTTGTTTCTTTACGCCGTTAATACGCAGCAAAAGCAGTTCATAAAAATAGAATAAACACAAGGCGGTCACTGGTAAACGTTTTGAAAAGTTCCCTAGGGAAACTAAACTGACGCAGCTCCTATCCCCACAATTTCCTTCACCTGTAGCAGTGGCGCCTCTAAGCTGCGCGCTCGCAATTAAAATGAGTGAACGCATTTATAAAATAGCCGCGATGGCGGGCGATGGCATTGGGCCGGAGGTGGTGCGCGAGGCACTGAAGGTGCTGCGGGCGGCCGAGGGAAAGTTTGGGTTTCAACTGGACGTCACCGAGGCGCCCGTCGGCTGGGCAGGCATTGACGCCGCCGGTAAGGCGCTACCCGACGACACCCTCGCGCTGTGTCGCGAGAGTGATTCCATCTTGTTCGGATCGGTGGGCCTACCAGATCGCGACCCGACCATCCCGAAGGAAGAAAGACCTGAGCGCGCGGCCTTACTGGCTCTACGCAAGGAGTTTGGCCTGTTCGCTAATCTGCGCCCGGTGAAGCTGCCGGCTGAGCTAGCGCATGCGTGCCCGTTAAAAGCCGAAAGGCAGGGCGGTGGAATCGATTTGCTGGTGGTGCGTGAGCTGACCGGCGGTATGTATTTTGGCCAACCGAAAAACACCGAGACACTGGAGGATGGCCAATTGCGCGCGGTGGATACAATGGTTTACAGCACGAGCGAGATCGAGCGCATCGCGCACGTCGGCTTCAAAAGTGCACAGCTTCGCCGCAAGCACCTGATGAGCATCGATAAGGCGAACGTACTGGAGAACGGCGTACTCTGGCGCGACGTGGTCACGCGGGTGGCCGCCGAGTATCCGGACGTCACCCTCGAGCACATGTTCGTGGACAATGCCGCGATGCAGTTCCTGCTGCGGCCCACGCAGTTTGACGTGGTGCTGTGCGAGAATTTATTTGGCGATATTCTTAGCGATGAAGCGGCCGCCCTGGCCGGCTCCCTCGGCATGCTGCCCAGCGCCAGTCTCGGCGCCACCAGCGGCGAACGCACGTTCGGTTTTTACGAACCGGCCGGCGGCACGGCGCCGGATATTGCTGGCAAGGATCTGGCCAACCCCATCGCGCAGATCCGGTCTGCCGCCATGATGCTGCGCCATAGTTTTGCCGAGAACGATGCGGCGGCAGCCATCGACGCAGCCGTCGGCACCGCGATTGCCAATGGCCTGCGCACCGGCGATATCTTCAGTGCTGACGACCCCAACGCCCGCCAAGTGGGCACCACCGAGATGGGCGACGCCATCGCCGCTGCTGTTTGATGAAGCACCTCACCGAGGAACTGTGGTTTGATGTCCCGACCCGCCGGGCATTTATCAATATCACACCTCAGGTGACCGAGCTGGTGCAGCAGAGCGGAGTGCAGGAGGGGTTATGCCTCGTGAACGCCATGCACATCACGGCGAGTGTATTCATCAACGACGATGAATCCGGGCTGCACGCGGACTACGAACGCTGGCTGGAAGGGCTCGCGCCGCATGAACCGATCGAGCAATATCGCCACAACGACACCGGCGAAGACAACGCCGATGCCCACATGAAACGGCAGGTGATGGGCCGCGAAGTGGTCGTCGCCATCACGAAAGGGCAGCTGCATTTCGGGCCGTGGGAGCAGATTTTCTACGGCGAATTCGACGGCCGCCGTCGCAAGCGTTTGTTGGTCAAAATCATTGGCGAATGATGAACCGCTTCCTGCAGGCGTTTACTGTTTTGATGGCCGGCTGGCTGCCGGTGAATGCGGCCCCGGCAGTCACGGGTTATCTGCCGCATTATCGCTCGGGAATCATTGACCAACTGCCGGTTGAGAAGCTGACTGACATTATTTTCTTTTCCATCGCGCCCAAGGTGGATGGTTCGCTGGATACGAAGAACGCCAAACAGGAGGTGTTGCGCCAGCTCACGACCCGAGCTCACGCCAAGCAGGTGCGCGTGCACATTTGCGTGGGCGGCTGGGGTTTGTCCGGCGGCTTTGCGCCGATGACGGCGAATACCAAGGCGCGGGCGGCATTCGTACAACAGCTCACCGCGTTCGTCCGCCAACACCGGCTGCAAGGCGCGGACATCGATTGGGAACATCCGAAATCTGCCGCCGAGATTGCCAATTATCAAAAATTACTCATCGAACTCAAACGCGCCTTTGTGCCGCACCGGCTTTGGCTCACCGTGGCGGCCGCCGGTTGGGGCCAGCATTTGAAGCGAGAGACGATCCCTTTCATCGACCGCATCCATGTAATGGCCTACGACCAAGGCACCCCTCACGCGCCGTTTACCGGTGCGGTGAAGGATCTGAGTTATTGGGAGGCGCAAGGGGCACCCAAGGCCAAGCTGCTGCTGGGGTTGCCATTCTATGGCCGCAATGCGCAAAAGACTGCCCGGACTTACAGTGAATTGGTGGCGCAATTCAAACCCAAGCCCGACGCCGACACGGCCGGAGGGTTCCATTTCAACGGCCCCGCCACGATTCGCCGTAAAACCCAACACGCCGTGCGCGGCGGCTATGGCGGCGTGATGATCTGGGAGCTCGGACAAGATGCCACCGGCAAGGCTTCGCTGCTCAACTCGGTGAGGGCGGCTTTGCCTCAATAATTTTCTCCCCCGAATCCCGCTGTGATGGTAGAAAACGCCGTGAACTTGCGCGCCATCATTCTATTATTAGCGGGCATCCTTCCGCTGTCAGCGGCACAATTCACTAAAGAACAACTGGCGTGGTGGTCTTACCAACCGGTTCGCAAACCCATGGTGCCCAAGGCCGGCGAGGGCTGGGCGCTTAATGACATTGACCGCTTTATCGCGCGGCAACTGACGGCACAAAAACTCACGCCTGCCCAACCAGCCAATCGACAGGCGCTGATCCGCCGCGTAACCCTAAATCTGACTGGACTGCCACCGACGCCAGAAGAGGTAACGACTTTCCTCGCAGATCCTTCACCCGATGCGTACGAAAAACTAGTCGATCGCCTGTTGGCCAGTCCGCGTTACGGTGAACGGCAAGCATCGCTCTGGCTCGATCTCGTGCGTTATGCGGATTCTGACGGCTATCGCGCCGATCATTACCGGCCCGAGGCGTGGCGTTATCGTGATTACGTCATCAAGTCCTTCAATGCCGACAAGCCGTATGACCGCTTTGTGCGCGAGCAATTGGCTGGTGATGAGATTGCCCCGGGCGATCGCGAGGCACTAACGGCCACCATGTTTTTGCGCCACTGGATTTACGAACACAACCAACGCGATGTGGAAACGCAGTGGGCGGAGATTCTCGCGGATGTCACCAACGTCACTGCCGACGTATTCCTCGGCCTGGGCATGCAATGCGCGCGTTGCCACGATCATAAGTTCGACCCCATTTTGCAAAAAGACTACTACCGCATGCAGGCGTTTTTCGCGCCGATGCTGCCGCGCGCCTCAATGCCCGTGGGCACCGTAGCCGAGCGTCAGACGCATTTTGAAGCGACACAAAAATGGCGGCGCGACACCGAAACATTGCGGCGTCAACTGCACGCCATTGAAAACCCAGTGCTGCTTAAGCACGCCACGCGTGAAGGATTCGAGAAGTTCATCGACAAGATCAAGGTGATGATCAGCAAGCGCCCGGAGGAGCGAACAGCCTACGAGCGACAGATCGCCGAGATGGCCTCCCGGCAGTTTGACCTCGAACAATCCAAACTGCCCGAGCGGCTGAAGGGTGCCACCAAAGAGGAATGGGAAAAACTGCGCGCCGCGTATGAACCCCTGAAAGCAAAACGACCGAAGCCGTTGCCGGAGATAAAGTTCGTAGTGAGTGACGCCGGCCCCGTGGCCCCGATCACGCGCATTCCGAAAAGAGACATCGTGGTGGAGCCAGGCTTTCTCACG
>WTHG01000252.1 GCA_011523245.1 Verrucomicrobiales bacterium
GAGTTGGAACTGCATGGAGCCCGAGCGCGATTCGGTCAGGTTGATGAGATGACGCTTGTGCCGGAGAAGAGTATTTTGGTTAAAGGATTTGTTTTAAATAATCCCGTGGAATTTGGTGGCGGTCCGCTATTAAAATTTAAGGAAATTCAATTGCAGTACGGCGATCCAAAGGTCAAGGGAAGGGAGCATTTTCAGACCGTGCTCATTGATGTCTCTCGGTTAAACATCGTGAAGAATAAGCAGGGCCTTTGGTTGACTGATTTGTCTTCAAAGGCGCAGGATAAAATACGGAAGGATGGCGATTCGCCGACTGTGGATCAGCTCACAATACGAATCGGAGAGATCGCTTTTCAGGATTTATCGGAAGGTGGTGCCCCCAAAGTGATCCCAATGAATCGCACGATCAAAGTGGAAAACAACCCCAAAGATTACGCGCTCGGGGTATTTCTACAATTGATTGGGATTGTGTCGGAGGCCAAACGGCGGTCGGGCTACTAAATCTTCACTGTGAACTTTTCGTTCTTCTTAATGCTCTCGGCAAAGCCGGCCATGAGTTGGGGAATTTTCTCGAGGTCTTTAAGGTTGACCACTTCTACAGGCGAATGCATGTAGCGGTTTGGTAGGCTGATCAAGGCGCTGGGGATGCCGCCACGGGTCCAGAACACTGCGTCGGTGTCCGTGCCGCTAGTGGCACTGACAGTTTCGTGCTGTAATTGTATCTTCGACTTGGAGGCGACTTGTTCCAGGCGTTTCACCACTTCAGGATGATTGCAAATGCCGTGAGTAATCGTTGGGCCTTTACCCATTTGAATGTCGCCGTGGGTTTGCTTGTTGATGCCCGGATAATCGGTCGCGTGGGTGACATCAACGACTAATGCGGCATCGGGTTTGAGTGAATAAGCAATCTGCCGAGCGCCGAATAGGCCCACTTCCTCCATGGTGTTTGAGACCGCACAGACTTCGGCGTTAAGTTTCTTTTTTGAGCTGGCTAGGAATCGCAAGGTTTCGGCTACCGACCAGGTTCCGATACGGTTGTCAAAGGCGCGAGCTACGGCAATGTCCTTGTGGAGGATTTCGAAATTTTGGTTTACGGTAATGGGGTCGCCAATGCGCACACGTTTCTCGGTGGCCTTGCGGGAATCGCAGCCGATATCGATGTACAGATCGGTAATCTTTGGCGCCTTGGGTTCGCCATCCACCCGCTGCATATGTGGTGGGGGATTGCCGATTACGCCGAGCACGGGGCCCTTGGCATTATGCACGGTCACTCGCTGGGCTTTGCTGACGATAGCGTCCACGCCGCCCATGCGTTTCACATAAATAAAGCCGTTGTCATCGATGTAATTGACAGAAAGAGCGATCTCATCAGCGTGGCCGGCGAGCATGATGCGCGGGCCACCGCCCTTATTGAGGGTGGCGACACAGTTGCCGTATTCGTCATAATGGGTTTCATCAGCATATTGGGAAACGTAATCGAGCCACACACGTTGGCCGCGGGTTTCATAGCTGGTGGGGCTGGGGGTGTTGACGAGTTCCTCCAGAAAGGCGAGCGATTCCTTGCGCATGGGCGAATCTTGCATGCGGGACGGGGGCGGCGTCAATGCTCGACGGTGGCATGGGGTTTTGCTACCAACGCGCCGTGCGTGCCAAGCTAATAGCCGATGCCAAATTGGTGGTGGTGAAGCTCGGTACCGGCATCTTGACTGATCGCCGGAACCGATTGGCTTCGTCGCGCATCAAGCAAATCGTCGCCCAAGTGGCCCGAGCGCGGAAGGTGGGTCGGGAGGTAGTACTTGTTTCTTCCGGTGCAGTGGGCGCGGGGATGGAGGCGTTGGGTTACCGGAAACGCCCCTCGCGCCTCGAGGAGTTACAGGCTTGTGCCGCAGTTGGGCAGTCGCGTTTGATGGCCGTGTATCAGGAGCTTTTTGCGGCGCATGATATTCAGGCGGCGCAAGTGCTGTTGACTCACGCCGATCTTCAGGATCACGATCGTCACCTCAATGCACGCAACACCCTAATGGCGTTGTTGGCGCGTGGAGTTGTGCCCGTGATCAATGAAAATGACGCGGTCTCTTTCACTGAACTGACGGTGGGAGATAATGACAAATTGTCGGCCCTAGTGGCGGCGTTATTGCCTGCGGATTTACTAGTGTTGCTCACCACGGCCGAAGGATTGGTACGCAATTTCGGTAAGGCCAATGCAAAGCTGGTGACGACGGTAAAAAAGGTGGACGCCACTACCCGGAAGCTGGCTGGCGGCACACAGAGTTCCACCAGCGTAGGAGGGATGGCCAGCAAACTGAAAGCGGCAGAGATTGTGATGCGTGCCGGTATTCCTATGCTGATTGGCAATGGGGCGAAGCGCGGGGTGTTGACCAAGATGTTGGCTGCCGAAGAGGTGGGGACATTGTTTTTGCCGGGTAAGGCAAAATTAAAAGGGCGTAAGCGATGGATCGCTTTTTTTCATCACCCTCAAGGGAGTATGGTGGTGGACGACGGTGCCAAGGTCGCCTTGCGGGAACGAGGGATGAGTTTGCTAGCTCCGGGCGTGGTGGAATGCGAAGGCGATTTTGAAGCTGGAGATGTGGTAGGGATTTGTGACCGTCACGGGACGGAGTTTGCTCAAGGCGTGGCAAAATACTCGCGAGAGGCGATGGAAAACAATCCCGGCAAGGTCGTTGTACACCGGGATCATTTGGTGGTGCTTTGATGGCGCGCAAAAAGAAACAGGCAATCGATGAACTCCGGGCGGTCATGTCTCGGTTGCGTGCGCCGGATGGTTGTCCTTGGGATCAGGAACAGGATCACCGGAGCATCCGCCTGAATGCGGTGGAGGAAGTCTACGAACTCGTCGACGCAATCGAAGCGGGAGACGATGAGGAGATGTTGGAGGAGTTGGGCGACTTGCTGTTGCAGGTGGTGTTCCACGCACAGATGGCGGATGAGCGCGGAGCGTTTGATTTTGATGATATTGCCCAGACGATTACGGATAAATTGATTCGCCGGCACCCTCATGTGTTTGGGGATGCGAAGGTGAAGGATGTGGATGGGGTCTGGAACCAATGGGATGCCATCAAGCAAACGGAAAAGGTGGGTACGGCAAATGAACGCAAGTCCGCCTTTGACGGAATTCCCCGGCATCTTCCGGCGCTTATGCGGGCGCACGAGGTGGCGAAGAAGGGGCGCAAACACGGGTTTTTACCGAAAGGTCGACGAGGCGGTGCCAAGCGCGCACTGGGAGAGGAGTTATTTCGTCTGGCGCAAAAGGCACAGGCGAATGGTTGGCAGGCCGAGGCGTTGCTCAGGGCTGAGACCGAACGCCGTGAAAAGGCGCTGCGCAAAAAGGAGAAGGCTGGACAACGCGGCAAGCGGGCCTAATTTGACGACAGATTTTATGAGTGACCCACGATACGATAAGTTGGCCAAGTTGTTGGTGGAATATTCCTGCGCCCTGAAAAAGGGAGAGAGCGTGTTTATTGATGTGGCGGATATCCCCGATCGCATGACCATTGCGCTGGTACGGGCGGCGCGTAAGGTGGGGGCGAATCCAATCGTGGAAACGCGTCAATCGCGTGTGGTGCGCGAATTAGTGAAGGGCACAACCGATTCACACGCGAAACTGACCCGTGATGTGGAATTGCATCGGATGAAGAAAGTGCAGGCGTACATTGCTATTCGCGGGGCGGAAAACACCAGTGAATTGAGCGACGTGCCGCCCAAGGTGATGAAGGCGTATTCGAAGGCCATGCGGCCGGTCCTCAATTATCGCGTGAACAAGACCCGCTGGGTGGTGCTGCGTTGGCCGACGCCAAGCATGGCGCAGGCGGCAAACATGAGCACGGAAGCGTTTGAGGATTTTTATTTTGATGTCTGCACCTTTGATTACCGCCGCATGGCCAAGGCAATGAAGCCGCTGGCCAAGCGGATGACTCAGGCCAAGGAAGTGCGATTGGTCGGGCCGGGAACAGATCTTACTTTCAGCATCGCGGGAATGCCGGCGATTCCCTGTGCGGGCGATCGGAATATTCCGGATGGTGAGGTGTTTTCCTGTCCCACCAAAAAATCCTGCAACGGGACGATTCAGTTCAACACTCCTACGCTTTATGCGGGGACGAAGTTCGAAAACGTGAGGCTGACCTTAAAGGATGGAAAGGTGATCGAGGCGGTCAGCAATAACACGAAGCGATTGAACGAGATTCTGGATACCGATGCCGGGGCGCGGTATATCGGCGAATTTTCGCTGGGAGTGAATCCGTTTGTGATGAACCCCATGTGCGATATCTTGTTTGATGAAAAGATCGGCGGCTCGCTGCACTTTACGCCGGGGCAGGCATACGAGGAATGCGATAATGGAAATCGCTCGGCCGTCCATTGGGACATGGTGCTAATCCAACGTAAAGAATGGGGCGGTGGCGAGGTATGGTTCGATGGCAAGCTCATCCGCAAAGACGGTTTGTTTCTGCCAAAAGATCTGCAGCCGTTGAATCCGAAGAATCTGAAAAAGGCCTAACTCTTTTTCAGTAACGCGAGGAATTCCTTCATCGCGGGCGAGAGGACCTTGTTTTTTTTGTGCACGGCCGCCAATGGCCGGTAAAACTGTTCGTCTTCAATCTCCACCATGGCGATGGTTTTCTTGGCGACCTCTTGGGACACCGGGCTGCGCGGGACAATGGAAATGCCGGCGTCGATTTCAACGGCGCGTTTAACAGTCTCGATGTTATCGAACTCCATGGCGTGATCCACCTCTACATTGCGATCGCGCAATATTTTATCGATCGCCCGCCGAGTTGGGATATCTGGCTCAAAAGCGATGAATTTGTGAGAGACAATTTCCGAAAGCTTCACCCGGGGTTTCTGTGCCAGAGGATGTTCAGGGTGGCAAATGAGTACCAGCATATCTTCGGCCAGAGAGGTAACTTGCAGGCGTGGGTCTTTTTGCGGATACGCCACCAGACCGATATCGGCCATGCCGGAGATAATATCTTCGTAAAGCTGTGTTGCTCGTCGATATTCTACGGAGACATTCACAGTGGGGTGTTTCTTGAGGAATTTTTTTAAGTAAGGCGGCAGTTCATGGAGGCCAATGCTATAGATCGTTACGACCTTTATGGCGCCGGTGACCACGTTTTGAATTTCTTGGATTTTATGGCGAAGCTCGTCGTAGGATTGCACGATTTGGTTGCTGTATTTGTAGAGCGTCTCGCCTTCCTTGGTCAGTGTGAATTTTTTTTTACTCCGTTCAATGAGCGTGGCAGCAAACTTGGTCTCCAGAGAGGATATTTGCTGGCTGACGGCTGATTGGGTAACGCCGTTGATTTGAGCCGCCTTGGTGAAACTTTTGGTCTCCGCTAAGTCACAAAACAACTTCAGACTTTCAATCTGCATGGCTGAAGTAAATCAGCTCAGCTTATGAAGTCAATTAGAAGGCAGGTTTTTGCCGATAAACGGATCGGGTAGCAGGGTGCGGATATTCGTATGAGAAGGGGATTCCGGTTGGTTGACATCCACCAGGATCAATTCTGCATTCGCAGCATATTCGGTAATGATTTGCCGGCAGGCACCGCACGGGGCCGCTCCGCCTTCGGAGGCAATGGCCATTTTTTGAAAGGAGTGGTAGCCGGATGTGAGGGCATTGAAAATGGCGACCCGTTCGGCGCAACAGCTGAGCCCGTAACTGGCGCTTTCGACATTGGCGCCATGAACGACGGCACCCGCGTCGGTGAGGAGTGCTGCGCCAACTTTGAATTTGGAATACGGCGCCTGCGCGAATTCGCGTGCTTTCATGGCTTCGGCGACGATGTTGGTGGGGTTATTCATAACGGCGTGCAAATTCGGCAAGTAGTTTTGCCGCGGATTGGCTGGCGGTGGTGCCGGTGGAAAGCACCGCCTTATGGGTAAGAGTATCGCCGGTCAAACCGGCGGCGGCGTTAGTAATGCAGGAAAGGGCGGCGACCCGCAGGCCACATTGGCGGGCCACGATAGCTTCCGGGACGGTACTCATGCCCACGGCATCGGCACCGAGTTTTCCGTAAGCTCGAACTTCGGCAGGAGTTTCGTAATTGGGACCGCCCACGGCGCAATATACTCCGGTGTGGAGTTTGGTTTTGGTTTTGCGGGCCGCCGATTGCAGGGCTTTGGAGAGGGAGGGGGCATAGGTCTGGGTGAGATCCACAAACCGTTCCAAGCCGGGCTGTACTCGGCCGCGCAGAGGATTGTCGCCCATGAAATTCAGGTGATCTTTGAAGGCCATGAAATCGCCGGGTTGGTATTTGCGATTGATTCCTCCGGCGGCGTTGGTGAGTAGAAGGGATTTAATGCCGTATTCTGCGAGCACTCGGATGGGCAGGGTAATTGCCGCCATCGAATGGCCTTCGTAATAATGCGCCCGACCTTGAAGGATGATAATTTCAGTCCCGCCCAGATAGCCGATCAGGGCATGGCCGACATGGCCGGGAACGCTAGGAGCGAGGAAACCGGGTAGTTTTGTGTAGGGCACGGTGGCCTCAAGAGTGGCTTGCTTTGCGGCCGCATGGAAGCCGCTGCCCAACACGATGGCGAGCTTGGGGCGCAGCGAAGCGGCCCGTCGTAATCTGCCGGCGGCTGTTTTCGGATTGACTTTGCCTCTCACTTTATGCGGATTCATTCTTTCCGGACAGCTGCGCGGCTGTCCATGTTTTATTGATCCCATGAGCGTGGAACTGAGCAACGAAGAAATTAGCCGTTATTCGCGGCACCTGATTTTGCCCGAAGTAGGCATGGCAGGGCAAAAGAAACTGAAAGGCACCAGCGTGCTGTGTATTGGTACGGGCGGCTTAGGTT
>WTHG01000145.1 GCA_011523245.1 Verrucomicrobiales bacterium
GGATAAGGTGGTGAAGGGTGCATTGGCACCGATGCCGCCGCCACCGCCAGTGACGGATGACGAGATCAAGGCGCTGTTGGCTTACGTAAAAAGCCTGAGCAAGACTGAAAAGAAGAAATAAATTTTTGATGAGCGAAGAGGGCACACATAACGCGCCATCCGCGCCAGAGGTAAACCCGGAGGAGATCAATGCCTCCTGCCGAGGACCTGTGTTGTTTTTGTTCATGAGCGCGGCACTCTGGGCCGTACAGGCAACGGGAGTGGGGCTGTTGGGCTCGTTCAAGATGCATGTGCCCGGGTTTTTGGCCGATTGCCCCTTCCTCACCTACGGCCGCTTACAGGCGAATGCTTGGGTGGCGTTTCTGTACGGATTTGCGGGGAACGCCGGTTTGGGGCTGACTCTATGGATGTTGAGTCGCTTGCGTGGTATGCCGTTGTCGCGACCCGGTTTTGTATTTGCGGGCGCGTTTCTCTGGAACGCCGGGGTAACCGCCGCCATGGTGGGCATCACCATGGGCGATCAACCAGGTATTGCCGGTTACGAATTGCCTGCCTACGCCAGCCGCGTACTATTGATCGGTCAGGCTTTCATCGCGTTTAGTGCTATAATTACCTATTTCTCACGTCGCCATCAGCAGTTGTATCCTAGCTCGTGGTTTTTAATTGCGGCTTTGGTAGCATTCCCTTGGATAGTAGGGACGGCACATTGGTTGCTGGTTGAAACTCCGGTGCGAGGAGCGGCACAGATTCCCGTGGCGCACTGGGCCGTGACTAGCCTGCAACAAATCTGGCTCGGTTGCATAGGCTTGGCAGCAATCCTGTATTTCATTCCGAAAATTACCGGCCGCGAATTATACAGTCGCCAATGGGCGGCGTTCGGATTCTGGATGCTGCTGATTCTCGGCGGTTGGGTAAACCTGAACAGTGGCTCCCCAGTGCCGGTCTGGTCGATCAAGCTCAGCCAATACGCCTCGGCGCTATTTATCTTTGTGTTAATCGCCATCGGCTGGAACATGCGGCAAACCGCCAAAGGCGTGCCGTTGCTCGGATCGAATGACCTGACACTACAGTGCATGGGCTTCTCGCTGGGCGCGTGGCTTATCACCGCGCTCTTTACCTTCGGTAACGCCTATTCAGACTGGAACAGCTTACTACAGTTCACCTATGCGGGCACAGCCATGCGCCAATTCTTCGCTTGGGGATTCTTCGCAATGGCGATGTTTGGCGCGGTGTATTATGTGGCACCGCGATTGTTCAGTGGCGAAGTGGATTGGGCTTGCTCCGGAACCTACAAATGGATCTTTCGCCTGACCGCAGCCGGCGCTTTGGTGATTCTGCTGGCCGGCTTGGGCATGTCCTACGGGCACGGCCACGCAATGCAGGCTGGGTCGGCCGATGTGCTAAAGAAAGCGCTAATGCCCATGCGTATCGCATTCCTTGGCGAAATCTTGTTCTTCCTGTCCAGTTTGATTTTCCTTGGCAGCATTGCTTGTCTGTTCTTCCGAAATTACGGAGGTGATTGTAGCCCGATGGCGCTGATTCGAAAATGTCGTTTGGTAAAAACCACAGGAGGTGCTGAATGAATAAGTCTCCATGGATTTTCTTGGGTGTGTTATTTGCGCTTAGCCTCTCCTGGTGGGGTATGGTTTTTGGTCCAGCCTCGCAAGTTAACGCGGCCAAGGTGGATCTAGGCGACGGAACATCACTGCGCCCGCGTTCAGGTTTGGCCCAGCAAGGCGAACAAATTTACCGCGAGAATGGTTGCTACTACTGCCACACCCGCACCGCAACCGGCGGGACTTTTGGGTATGAGATTCAAATTACCCAATTCGGAGCAGATGAAGATCTGACGCGGGAAATCATTGGCGAGAAATATGCGGCCAAAAAGATTTTTGAAAAGGCTTTTGCTTTCAAAGCAGTGGCAGCGGCCCGCGACGCCAAGAAAGCAGCCAGTGAGGAGGTGAAAGCGGAAGGCGCGGATGTCGAGGCAGCCGAAGCGGCTTTGGAACAAGCTGCGGAAGCGTTAAAGGATGCGAAGGAGGCGGCCAATGCCATCAAAATAGATGAAACCCTTATCGCCTTGGGGATTTCCGGTGTTACGATTGAAGGGGATTTGGCCGGTGAACTGGGCTTGCCCATCGAGATGAGTGAAGGGGACAAAGCCGAGGTTGCCAATGCGACATTTGCTGTGAGCGAGGGGGTCGAGCAGTGGGAAGAAATCAAAGACACAGTGCGGGCACTGAAGGATCGCGCAGGCGCACAATTCAAGCTGCTGCCTCTCGCCGATGATTGGCCGGACGTCGTAAATGGCGTGGCACGCCGTCAGAGTGTTTCCCGAGATTTCCTCTTTGACGCGCATGCTATGCCGGGCGTGATGCGTGTGGGCCCTTGCCTCAGCAATGTGGGAGCACGTCAAATCGATCTGAATGCCTTGTATGCCAAAATTTATAACTCACAGGCCGGGGGGCAGAGTTCGCATATGCCGCCTTACAAATATTTGTTTAATGTACGCGCTGCGGAAGAGGATGAAAAACTTCCTGCGAATGCGGTGACCATCTCCACCGAGGACGGAGTGATATCGGTTGAGTCCGGCTTTGTTGTCACGCCGACGACTAAGGCGCGGGCTTTAGCTGCTTATCTGCAAAGCCTCCGCAACGACAAGGGGCTGCCCGAGGCGCCGTTGCCGGATGTGCGGGAGATCAGCAACCCTAAGGAAGGCGAGTAAGATGGAAGAAAAGCATTCCAACCTGAACTTGAAAGAGCATGGCGAACCGGCTGCGGGAAATTCCCAGATGCCTGTGAGCATCATGGTGGTGCTCACGCTGCTCGGTTATATCGGATGTTACAAGGTCGATGAATTGAACGCCAATTTCGCGGCCAACGTGCACGCGCCTTTTGGGAGCCCGGATGAAGTGGCCTCGCTGGCGCCGTCCGAGGCGGAATTGATTTTCGGCAAAGGAAAACAGATTTATGCCAACTGTCAGGGCTGTCATCAGCCCAACGGTGGCGGTACTCCCGGACAAATCCCGCCGTTGGTGAATTCCTCCTGGGTGAAAGGCGATCCCAAATTGGCCGCTGCTATTGTGCTGAACGGATTGCAGGGCCCTATCGCTGTGAATGGTACTCCATACAATGGGGCTATGACGGCCGTTGGGGCGGCTTGGTCGGACGAGGAAATTGCCGCCGTGCTCACTTATATTCGCCAGGCTTGGGGTAACGGCGAAGAATTGGTGACGGCGGATCAAGTGGCTGAGGCTCGAACCATGATTAAGGACTCTGGTCATCAGGGAACGTGGAATAAGGCATCGCTGGACGCCGCCGGTTTTGCCACGCCTGAATAATTTTTTCGCTAATTCTTCCGGCCCAATGCTTTAAGGCGTTGGGTCTTTTTTGATGCCCAATAGCGGCCGCGGGTTTGGCTTGTCGTTAGGGCGTTTGCGTAATACGACCCTCTCATGGATTCCCGCGAGGCATTGGTTGCCCTGAATCTGTTGCCGGATATCGGGCCGGTACGGGTGCGGAACTTGTTATCTCGATTTGGTTCTGCTCAAGCAGTGTTGGTCGCGACTCAGGGCGATCTCTTGCAGGTGGACAAAGTGGGCGTCAAGGCAGCCAACAATATAAATCGTTGGCGCGAGTTGGTGGACTTGGACTTGGAACTGAAGCGCATCGACCAATTCGGCGCGACCATTATCACGACGGATGACTCCGCGTACCCCGCATTGTTGCGGGAGATTTATGACCCGCCGCTGGTGTTGTACGCGCGGGGAGAACTGAAGCCGAAGGATGCGCATGCCATCGCGATGGTCGGTACGCGGCAAACGACTCTATACGGCCGCCAGACCGCTGAGCGGTTGGCTCGGCAATTGGCGGCCTCGGGGGTGACGGTTGTAAGCGGGGGTGCTCGGGGCATTGACAGCGCGGCGCACGAAGGGGCATTGCGATCCGGTGGGCGAACGATCGCCGTGCTCGGCACGGGGCTGGACATTGTATATCCGGCTGAGAACGTCAAACTTTACGAGCGTATTGCTGAGCAAGGCGCGGTGATCACGCAGTTTCCGTTTGGACGCCGGGGCGACAAGCAGAGTTTTCCCATTCGTAACCGCATTGTCGCGGGCATGACGCAAGGCACGGTAGTCGTGGAAGCAAATCGTGCCAGCGGGGCACTCATTACCGCCAACTTTGCCGCAGAGTATGGGCGCACGGTATACGCTGTGCCTGGGCGCATTGATTCGCCGCGCAGTGCGGGATGCCATGATTTGATTAAGGACGGTGCGCAGCTTTGTGAATCGGCCGAGGATGTGCTCGCCGAATTTGCCCATCTCAATGCCATCGCGCCCGAGGAGGGCAAACGCCCCATGCCGACCCTCTCACATCCGGAACAGCAGATTTACAACGTACTCACCCATGAGGCAATGCAGCAGGATGAGGTCATTCGCCGCACTGAATTGCCTGCGTCCCAAGTTTCCGTAGCGTTATTGCAGTTGGAGATGAAAAAACTGATTCAACAGCATCCGGGACGTTTGTTCACTCGGTCTCGGTGAGCTTAGATTTATGTAGGTGCGAGCGTCTGTCATTTAGCCGAATTCATTTGCCCAAACATTAATGCCTCTCTAGCCTTTCGGCATGAATCGTCGTGATTTCTGCAAAACCGCCGGGGCTGCTGCTGCGGTGGCGGCCACAACCACTCTCCAAGCCGAGGATAAAAAGCGCGCGCGCGCCAACCAGGGGCTGATTTACAAGTCCGTCAAGTGGGGCGGACAGCCGAACCTGCCACGCATGAAGAAGCTGAAGGAGCTGGGCTTTGACGGCATCGAGGGCAGTGCGCCGGGCATGAACGTCGGTGCCCTGCGAAAGGCCTGCGACGAGGTGGGCCTGCCGATGCACGGGGTGGTGTACAACAAGCATTGGCAAAAGCGCTTGTCCTCGCCGGTGGAAGCCGAGCGCGACGAAAGCCGCAAGGGGCTTGAGGCGGCCATTCGGGAATCAAAGGCGGTTGGCGGTTCTTCTGTGTTGCTGGTGCCCGGAGTGGTGCGGGGTGAGGATAAAAACGAATCGCACGAGCAGGTGTGGGAGCGATCGATTGCGGAAATTCGCAAGGTCATTCCGCTCGCCAGCAAGCTGGGCATTCATGTGCTGATCGAAACGGTTTGGAACGGTTTCTGTTACAAGCCGGAACAATTCCGCGATTACCTGGATGAGATCAACAACCCGTGGGTGCAGGCGTACTACGATATCGGCAACATGCAGAAATTCGCGCCGAGCCACGATTGGATCCGCATCCTCGGCAACCGCAACGTGAAGCTGGATGTGAAGGATTGGGGCAAGAAGAACGGCTTCTGCCCGCTCGGCCAGGGCGATGTAGAGTGGGACAAGGTGCGCGCTGAGCTGAAGAAAATAGGCTTCAACGGCTGGGTTACCCGCGAGGGCGGCGACGGCGGCGACGAGAAAACCGCCGCCCTGATGGACGAGTTGCTCGACCTTTAATCGCCATGAAATCCCTGCGATGGCTTGCGGCGTGGTGGCTGGCTTGGCTGCCGGTCGTCGCAAGTGGTGCCGTGTTGCAGGCCGGCGCGGCCAAAGTGGATATCACTGATGAGCGCGGGTTGGTGAATGACCGCTTATATGTACGGGCGCTGGCACTGAAAAGCGGGGGAACTACGGCGGTCTTGGTCTCAATGGATGCCGTTGCCATCGGTGGCATCGGACGGATCAAGGATGACTTTCTCCCCCGGGTTCGAACGACCTTGAAAAAGGAGCTGGGCATTCCGCCTGAGCATACGCTCTTCAATGCCAGTCATTGTCATGGACTGGTGCATCCCGAGACAGAAGCCCGGACGGTCGCGGCCGTGCAACAAGCGATCAAGAATCTAGAGCCGGTTCAGGCCGGTTCGGGTGTGGGACGGGAAACGCGGATCATGGAGAATCGGCGATTGATCCTCAAGAACGGCAAGACGGTGGATGTGCGCCACGCGTATTCGCTGCCGCCGAACGATCAGGTGGCTTCGGTGGGACCCGTCGATCCGCAAATCGGAGTGTTACGGTTGGATCGTCTGGATGGCCGACCGTTGGCGGTTGTGTACAATTTTGCCTGTCATCCGATTGCCAATACGCCGGACCGCGGGAATTCCGCGGATATTGCCGGGTTTGCTTCCCAGACGATCGAGGAGAATCTCGGCAAGAATTGTGTGGCGTTGTTCGTGCAGGGGGCCGGGGGGGATATCAACCCAATCGATTACAAGGCGGTGAATCATATTCGCAGCGCCGAACCGCTGGGCATGATGCTGGGGTTGAGCACACTGAAGGCCGTGCGGAAAATTCGATGCCAACCGAATGCCCCGTTGGGCGTGCACAGTGAACAACTGGCGTTGCCACGGGCAGATTTGGCACCGCGGATTCGTGAGATGGAGGCGGAACGCGCTCGTTTGGCAGAATCTCTGCGGGGTACGTTTTTGAATTTGGATGAGTTTTTGCCGTTGGTGATGAAGTATCGGTTGTCCACTAATTCGCCCGCGTTAAGTTCATATCGTTATTTGCACGAACTCAAAATGGATCGGCCGAATTTGGGCCGGTTGGATGCAGCGAATCGTCGGCATCTGGAGGCGTATGTGCGGAATATTCACACGATGGAACAGATTACCCGAGTGAACACCAACCTGCGTCTCCTGCAAATGCATCAGAAGAGCGGTCACGCCGCCGGCAATCGCACAGTGACGGTGGAGTTATCCGGGCTGCGGGTGGGGAATTTTGTGCTGACCACGTTCCCTGGCGAACTCACTGTGCCGGTGGGATTGAACATTAAGCG
>WTHG01000160.1:0-5079 GCA_011523245.1 Verrucomicrobiales bacterium
AATCCCATTGCCGGGCCAGTCTATATCGAGGGGGCGGAACCTGGTGATGTATTAGTAGCTTGCATTGAGGAGGTGGAGGTGGCGGATTATTCGTGGGTGGCGGTGGGACCAAAGCGCGGTCCGCTGGGTGAGTCCACACGATGGCCGGAATTATCCGCCGAATATACCACCAAAATTTTCCCCCACACACCGGGGCTAAGCGGCACCATGCGGGACGGCACTTTGCATTTTAGCGATTCGATTTCCTGGCCGATCACGCCGTTTATTGGCACGCTTGGAACAGCCCCGGATCGTGAGGTGCGCACAAGTATCGATGGTCAGGGAGCATGGGGCGGCAACTTGGACATGCGTGATGCGGCGGCGGGCAATCGGATTTTGATGCCGGTGTATCACAATGGCGCTTTGTTTTATTTGGGCGACCTTCACGCAAGCCAGGGGGACACGGAATACACGGGCACCGCGGCGGAAACTTGCGGCACCGTGCGGTTACACTTCGAACTCATTAAACAAAAAAAACTACCGTTTGTCCGGATTGAAAAGCCGGAATCATTAATCGCTGTTCAATCGGCTCGCCCGCTGGAGGTGGCGGTGGACACTGCGACCCAACATCTGATGTCGTGGCTAGTGGAGGAATACGACTTCACTCCGACTGACGCCTATTGCCTAGTGAGCACCTGCCCGGATTTTCGGATTAACGTCTATCAAATGTGCAACATCGCGCAGTTGAGTTACGTGGCTGGCGCGGAGATCTCCCGGAAGTATTTGCCTAAAAAAAACGGGTAGGTTGCCCTACCCGCTTCAGGTTAGTTTAATTAAAAACCGGTTTACGCTCTGGCGGTGGCGTAGTTTGCAGCCACTGCGTCCCAGTTGACCACACTCCAAAAAGCTTTGAGATAATCTGGGCGGCGGTTCTGGTATTTCAGGTAGTAGGCGTGTTCCCAAACATCGCAACCAAGTATCGGAGTGCGGCCTTCCGTGAGCGGAGTGTCCTGGTTCGGTGTGCTGCACACACACAGACTGCCGTCGCTCTTGACGCACAGCCAAGCCCAGCCACTACCGAAGCGCGTGGCGCCAGCTGCTTCAAAATCTTCCTTGAATTTATCCAGACCACCTAGCTCGGACTCAATGGCCTGAGCTAAATCACCTATTGGTTCGCCGCCACCGCCGGGCGCCATGATGGTCCAGAACAGCGAATGGTTCGCGTGGCCGCCGCCGTTATTGCGAACGGCGCCGCGAATGGCTTCGGGCAAGGCATCCAGATCACTAACCAGCTCTTCAATGCTTTTGCCTGCGAGATCATCGTGGCCTTCGAGTGCGGCGTTGAGCTTGGCGATGTAAGTTGCGTGATGCTTGCTATGGTGGATTTCCATGGTCTGCGCATCAATATGCGGCTCCAGCGCGTCGTGCGCGTAGGGGAGTTCAGGTAGTTCGTATGCCATAATCAATAAATGGTTGAGGTCTCACTGTAGCAACGCGGGCCACTTCGGGCAAGCTTCGCTAGATGAGGTTCACAAAGTTTGTGAGCAATTGAAGTCCAACTTTTTGGCTTTTTTCAGGGTGAAACTGCGTGGCAAACACGTTGTCACGCCATACCGCCGAGGTGAAGTTCACCCCATATTCGGTGCGGGTGGCCACAATCGATTCATCCTTCGGTTTCGGGTAATAACTGTGCACGAAATAAAAGTGGCTGCCAGATTCGATCCCCTGCAGGATCGGGCAATTGGGTTGGGTTACGTGCACTTCGTTCCACCCAATCTGGGGCACTTTGACCTCAGTCAAAGGGAAACGTACCACGCTGCCTTCAAAAACCCCAAGGCCAGCCGCACAGGAATTGAATTCCTCACTGTTCTCGAAGAGGGCTTGGTATCCAACGCAGATACCGAGAAACGGTTTGCCGGTGAAAACGAATTCGCGCGCCGCTTCAAAGAGCTCCTGTTGCTGCATGGCGTTGATGCAATCATCAAAAGCGCCCACGCCCGGCAAGACAACAGCATCGGCCTGCTTCACTAATTCTGGGCTCGGCACTAACTGCACATCTCCGCCGGCCGCGGTGATGGCCTTTTGCACGCTGCGAACATTACCCGCGCCATAATCAAGAAGTGCGATCACGGGGCGTTTTGTAGCTCACAGAGCCTCTTCGGCCAATTCCTTTTCGGTGCGCAACCGCAGTTGCCCGCAGGCCGCATCAATATCATGCCCCTTCTCACGTCGAAGCGTTACCGGAGTGCCCAGGGCTTTCAGGCCATTTAGAAATGCATCCTGTGTCCCGATGCTGGGCCTGTTCCATTCCAAGCCGTCCACATGATTGTATGGGATGAGATTTACCTTGGCGCGCAGCTCAGTAGCCAATTGTGCCAACGGTGAAATTTGCTCTGGATGATCATTGATGCCTTCAATGAGAATGTATTCCAGCGTGATCATACCATTTTTCACTGATTGATATTCGCTGGCCGCGGCGGCGAGTTCCTTGAGTGGGTAACGCTGATTGATGGGCATGATCTTTTCCCGCACTGCATCGGTGGCGCCGTGTAGGCTAATGGCCAATCGATACTGTTTGGGATGATGTGCCAGATCGAGAATACGCGGAACTAGGCCGCTAGTTGAGATGGTTATTTTTCGCGCACCAATCCCTGCGCCCCATTCAGCGTTCAGGGTTTCCAATGCCTCCATAAGGTTCTCGTAATTGGCCATTGGTTCGCCCATGCCCATGATCACAAGGTTGGTAATCAGGCGTTCACGGGCGCTGGCAGCATCGCGACGAATCCTTTCCACAGCAAGGACTTGATCCACGATTTCAGCCGGCGTCAGATTTCGCTTAAATCCACCCAAGCCACTGGCGCAAAACCGGCAGCCGTATGCGCAGCCGACCTGTGTGGAAACACACAACGTATGGCGGTCACTGGATTCGCCGTACAACGCTGGGTTAGCCGGAATAAGGACGCTCTCAACGAATTGACCGTCGTTTAATTTCCAGAGGTATTTTAAGGTGGTATCCAGACTCCCCTGCTCCTGAGCCGCTTCAACAGTGGAAAACTGAAAAGCCTCTGCCAATTGATTGCGCAATGAGTCTGGTATATTGCTCATGGCAGACCAATCCACAGCGGCCTTTTGGTGGACCCATTGCAAAATTTGATCAGCGCGGTAGGTGGGCTCGTTATGTTGCACGAGCCAGTTTTTTAGGCTCTCGGGCGATTGGGATGAGATCGGCGGAAGCACGCGCTAGACCTGATAGTATTTGCGGGAATAATCCTGTACCATTCGCCATGTGTTATACTGCGGCGCAACGGTCGCCATAGCGCGACGCATTTTGTGAATCCATTTGCGAGGTAATCCGGCTTGGTCGCGATCGTAAAAAGTTGGGATGACTTCCTCGGACAGCACCCGGTACAGGTTCTCACTGTCGAGCCGATCCTGTTCCTCAATATTATCGGGATGTTCGTCGCCGCCGATGGAAAAGCCATTTTCACCATCAAACACTTCCCGCCACCAGCCGTCCATGATGCTGCAATTTAGCCCGCCATGCGCGGCGGTTTTCATACCGCTTGTGCCACTGGCTTCCAGTGGGCGTCGGGGGTTATTGAGCCAAACATCACATCCACCCACCAGCATTCGGCCGATCTGGATATCGTAGTTTTCGATGAACACCAGATGCCCGGCCAATTCGCTGTGTTTGGATAGATGGGCGATTTTCTGAATGAAGCGCTTGCCTTCTTCATCGGCCGGATGTGCCTTGCCGGCATAAATAAACTGCACTGGCCGGTCGGCGGTCTTGGCCAGTTTGGCGACTTTCTCGAAGTGATCAAATATCAACGGCGCCCTTTTATAAGTTGCAAAACGGCGGGCAAATCCAATGGTCAACGTGTCAGCATCGAGTAGATGATCGAGGGTGATAAAATCTCCTTCGCGCGCTTTAGGGTCATCGATCAAACGGCTGCGGGTGAAGTCAATTAATTCGCGGCGAAGCCGGTAGCGAAGCGCCCAGAGCTCCTCGTCTGAGATGAACTCGGGATCGTTCACGCGGGCCCAGAAATTAGGGCAATTGATTTTTTCATGGAACAATTCGTCCTCATCAACGCGTGTCTGCCAAAAGTCGCGAGCGGGTTTACTCATCCAGCCAAGCAGATGAATTCCATTGGTCACATGCCCGATTGGCACGTCATTAACGGGGGCATTGTACTTATCCTGCCACATCTCCCGGCTTACTGCGCCGTGCAATTCGCTGACTCCATTGGCGGCGCGAGCAGTGTTGAGCGCGAGCACAGTCATGCAAAACGTTTCGTTCTCATCCTCTGCATTGAGCCGACCAAGTGCCATGAGATCCTTATGGGAGAGACTCAGATGTTGCTCGTAACGATTGAGCGCATAACTCATGAGGCCTGGGTGAAAGCGGTCGTGACCGGCAGGTACCGGTGTGTGCGTGGTAAAGATGCATTCCTCACGTGTGGCGCTCAAGGCAGCGTCAAAGTTATCGCCACCAGCCATACGTTCTCGGATTAATTCCAGCGCGAGAAAGGCGGCGTGACCCTCGTTCATGTGAAAAACCGAGGGTGTTTCATCCAAGGCCCGGAGTAATTTGACGCCCCCGATGCCGAGGAGGATTTCCTGCTGGATACGTGTGGTGCTGTCGCCGCCATAAACCCGCAGTGTGAGGTCGCGGTAGTGCGGCGGGTTCTCCGGGAGATTGGTATCCAGTAAATAAAGCGGGCACCGGCCGACGTTGATTCGCCAGGATCGGAAGTGGACAGTATCGGTTGCGATATCGACCGAGCAAATGAGCGGCTCCCCCTCAGCATCCACCACTGCATCCATGGGGAGATTGCGCGGATTGAGTTGGTTGTAATATTCAGTCTGCCAGTTGTCCTGATTAATAGTTTGCTGAAAATATCCTTCCCGATAAAACAAGGTGATACCGCAAAAGTTGAGGCCGAGGTCGCTGGCACTCTTGATATGGTCGCCAGCCAGCACACCTAGTCCCCCGGCGGCAATCGGCAATGTTTCGTGCAAACCAAATTCTGCGGAAAAATAAGCAATCCTCCGCTCGGAAAGATCGACCGCTTCACGCGTGACCCAAGTGTCTTG
>WTHG01000160.1:5179-6730 GCA_011523245.1 Verrucomicrobiales bacterium
AAAAAAAGAAATCTCCTTTCCTGTCAGCGTCAATATGCATGAAGGGCCAATGGAGTATCTGGTGGTTACCGGTAAAGGGAAAACTCACGAGAGCCTTCTGGTGACTAGTGCTGAGCCCTTCCATCTACAGGTAGCCATGCTGTTACTGAATTGTAAAGGTAGTGATGGCCGATTGATCCCGGAGAATGACACCAAACCCGTCCCTGGAGAAAGGGTTGCGATCGAGTTACACTGGAAAGATGGGGAAGATCAAATGAGAGCAACCATTGAAAAGTTCGTGCAGCGAGTAGATAAAAAACCTATGGGGGATGAGCCATTTGTTTTTAATGGCTCTCGTATGTTTGAAGGTTCTTTTCTGGCGCAGCGAGACGGGTCTATTGTGTCACTGATCACCGACAATGCAGCACAGTTTAACAATGCCCGTCAGGGACGAGCGAATGACGATCTTTGGCGACCACAACCGAAAGGTTTGCCTGCTTTAGATAGTAACGGTACGCTGGTTATCCGCGTGCTGCCAAATGTTAAAAAGAAATAAAATATTCCTTTTAACCAATTTATGACGCAAGCTATCACCAATCACGCATGAAAATAATCACCTGCACTAGCGCATTAGCCGGTTTAATCATCGGCTGTACCCCAGTTGAAAATGTGGAACAAGTCGGCCCTTCATCGCCGGCAACGAACGAGGAGGAATCAGTTGAAACGCAGTCGCCCACTGAAAACGGTGAAAAGGAAGAAGCGGTTACCAAGATGATGTACATGGAGAGGAGGGATGCCGATGGCAACATTGTCGGCCTCCTCGATGAGGGGCTTTGGTTTAAACAAGGCGATGAGACTCCCTACACCGGTTTGGTGGTGGGAATGAATAAGCCGAAAGATGGCAAACCGCCGGAATTCCCATACAACTATAAACGCGAATTCCACAATGGTGTTCAAGTGGGCGTGGAAACCGGTTGGTACACCACCGGCAAAAAGCGGATTGAACTCGTTTATCAAAACGGAGAAGTGGTGTCCATGCGTCAATGGGATGCCGACGGAAATGAACTGAAAGAAGATTAACCAATTTAGGAAACGACCATGAAACAAGTAATAGCATCATTGACCGTCCTGTTTGTCTTCGCCATGACCGGCGCGGCGCAGGTCGATATTTCCTTCCAAAACGAACTCCAACGCTCCATTGATCGGGGTCTTGATTCTCTTGAAAAGAGCCAGAAAGAAGGTGGGTTTTGGACCAACGAAGATCACCCGGCCGTGACGGCCATTGTGCTTGTGGCTTATCACGGGAACCCCAATAAGCCCAAAGAAACACCGGCATGGATTACCAAGGGGCATGATCACCTGATGAAGTTCATCCAGCCCAACGGCAGTATTTATGTGCCGGGCAAAGGATTGGCAAATTACAATACCGCATTGAGCATGATGGCAATGCTGGCGTCCGGTGATGAGAAATACAATCCCACCATCATCAAGGCCCGCCAATTTCTGGTGCGCCAGCAATGGGATTTAGGGGTTAAGGGGAAAACCGATCATCCGCTGGACGGAGGTGTGGGA
>WTHG01000202.1 GCA_011523245.1 Verrucomicrobiales bacterium
GCAAACCGTTTTTCAGGTAGTGCGGAATCCTAACTGGATTACCGCTTACATCGGCTGCGTGATCGTGACGGTGGGCCTGCTATATCAGTTCGTGTATCATCTTTTGAATTTTTCGCGAAAACGTAAACAAAAGGCGGAGGCATGAGCGACGACAAGGAAGCCGGCAAAACGGGCATTCAACTGAAATCAAAATCCTCCACGCAGAATCCGCTTTGGCCCTGGATTTTGTTTGGGGTCTTTGCCCTGCTATTCGTAATCAAGCCGCTACTGTCTCGTCCTTCCGTGAATGAAGGGTTCGATCATCTTGCTTTTGGTAAACTGCCCGTCCTATTGGGCGGCCGCATCAAGCCGCTGGACAGTGTGGCGCGCAATTCACTGCTCTTGATCGCCGGCCAACAACGAATCGCTCTGGAGGGCAACGGGCCGAACAAGGAATGGGGGGATCTTTACGAACTGAGCCAGAAAGCCGATGGCACCGGGTTAACCTACCAATCCTTCGGGCAAAAATTTTATAAGCGCCCCAAGAAGATGCATCCCACCCAATGGTTGATGGAAGTGATGATGGAGCCGGACGTGGCCGACAAGCGCTTCATCTTTCAGATCAACCACCCTGAACTGCTTGGAGAATTGCAGTTGGAAAATCTGGGTGTGGATAAATCCGGTCTGCGCTTCTACAACTTCGAACAAATGCAGCCGTTTGTGATGTTGCTGCATAAGAAGAAGCAGGGGATCGGGCAGAAGGACTCCTCCGAGCGAGATCCTTATGAACGAGCTGCCTTTAAGCTGGCCCATGCTCTGGAAGTGTACATTCAGCTACGCTATAGCCTGCAACCCAACTTCCTCGCGCTGAGCGAAGGCAGCGATCGACCCAGCGGCATTGAGGATTACGCGGCGGATCTCCAGAAGATGGAAGTGGCCGGGAACGAATTGCGAGAGTATCTAACTGAACGCAAAGCGGCACTGAATGATGGCGAGGAGGAATGGCCGCACATTTTTGCGGCTCTGGAATGGCACGCCAAGCAGGGGAAACTGGAAACCTGGGAAACGGAGGGAACAGTGTTCGAGCGAGGCTCTCGGGCCGAGGCTGATACACTGGGTAAACTCTTCTTTGAACTCGAACGTTCCGGAGGAGTGACCCGGGAGGATTACACGGATCCAGCAAAAGAAGAGGAACTCGTCCAGAAAATCCGCACCAGCCTACAGCTGCTGGCGCAACGCAATGAGGGAGTGCAAAGCTTCGCCGGCATCGCGCACGTGATTCAGGATTACCTGCTGGTAGATGACGAGGCGCAGGGCAAGATTGCTCGGTATCTGTTGTTGGTTGAAGGTCCCCTGCAGACTATGGCCAGTCGCGCGAACCTGATGATGATTCCTCCCTCCAAGCCCGGCACCAAATTCATGGGTGAAGGTTGGAAAAAAACAGCGCCGGCCACCCTGCATGGCATCGGAGGAATGGGCAAGACGCCTGAGTCGGTCCGTTTTTACGCGACCATGAGTAGCGCCTTCGACGCTCAACAATCTGGCGAGCCTCAGGGCGATCCGGAGGCATTCAATAAGGCAGTGGCCGATTATCGGGCATGGCTTGAGGAAAACGGATTCACTGCCGCCATCACCAAGGCGGACGAGGAGCACTTCTTCAATACCTTCGCCCCCTTTGCTCGTGCGCAGGGTATTTATGTGATCGCCCTTTTGCTGGCGTGTTTCTCATGGCTAAAGATGTCGCGTGGTCTGATCAACTCGGCCTTTTATCTGATCGGACTGGCTTTCGTGCTACACACGGCCGGCTTGATCTTCCGGATGTATCTGGAAGGTCGCCCGCCGGTGACCAACCTCTACTCGTCCGCCGTGTTCTGCGGCTGGGGCGCTGTGTTGCTGGGATGGATTCTGGATAAAATCTACCGCAACGGCATCGGGAGCTCGGTCGCCGCATTGGTCGGATTCTCCACCCTGATTATTGCCAATCATTTGGCCAAGGAAGGGGACACTATGGAAATGATGCGCGCGGTGTTGGATACCAATTTATGGTTGGCCACGCACGTGGTGATCATCACCATCGGTTATTCCGCCACGTTCCTGGCTGGGTTCCTGGCCATTATCTACGTGGTGCGCGGCGTGTTTACGCCGTCGTTGGGCAAAGAGATCGGTGCAAGTCTGGCGCGTATGATTTATGGCATTGTCTGCTTCGCCACGTTGTTCAGCTTTGTGGGCACGGTACTGGGCGGCATCTGGGCGGACCAGTCGTGGGGCCGATTCTGGGGCTGGGATTCCAAGGAAAACGGCGCGCTCATGATCGTGGTTTGGAACGCCATTATCCTGCATTGCCGTTGGGGTGGATTCGTCAAAGACCGTGGGCTGGTGGTGCTGGCGCTGGTCGGCAACATCGTCACCGCTTGGTCTTGGTTTGGCGTGAACATGCTGGGCATCGGCCTGCACAGTTACGGCTTTATGGACAGCGCGTTCCATACCCTGAAATGGTTTGCCGTGACGCAGATCCTACTGATGATGGCCGCGTGTCAGCCAATGATGCACTGGGTGAGTGGCACTAGCCTGGCCAAGACCCATGATCGGACCATCAGTATGATCACGGCCGGAGTTATTGGTATCGGGATCCTGTTGCAGATCGGCGCCTTTTTCATCGATGAAAACAAGGGCGGACTGATGATGTACTTGGCCTTCGCGTTGGTCAGCACGGGCTTGCTGCTCTCCTTCCTTCCGTCTCACTTGACTGGGTCGACTCCTAAGAAGACGGCTTGAGTGCCGACACTGCGAATCCCGGTTTTCCAAAAGGGGTTAACTACCTCTTTGCCTTTTTCTTCTTCAACTTCCTCTCCTGCATGATGGTGATGGATAGTCCGGTTATTTTGTATGCCGAGAGTCTTGGGGCCAGTGCGACGGTGATCGGATTGATCCAGGGCATCACGCCCTTGATGGTGGTGTTCCAAATTCCGGCGGCGGATCACGTGGGGCGAGTTGGCTATAAACGCTTCATCACCACGGGTTGGACCTTGCGGTTGGTATTCGTCTTGCCGCTCATTGCGGTGCCCCTATTGAGCAGCGTGTTGAATCCTCAAAGTCAACTGGCGCTGGTGATCGGTGCCTTAATCGGATTTAACCTCGTGCGTGGTATAGCCAGCACCGCGTGGTTTCCATGGATCACTGGAATTATTCCGGAGGAAATCCGTGGCCGTTATCTCGCGGTGGAGACAGCCTCCAACAACATTGGTAGTTTGGTCGCTCTGTTGTTGGCCGCGTGGTATCTTGGCAGTACCACTGGGAATAATCGGTTTGCCGTGATGTTCGCGTTCAGCCTCGTTATGGGGGCGGTGAGTCTTTGGTTCATTTACCGCGTGCCGGATGCCGCCGTGACCGAGGAAAACGTCTCGGAAAAGCAACCGGTGTCGTGGCGTGAGATTTGGCAACACGCTAGCTTTCGTAAACTACTTTGGGTGGCCTTCACTTGGGCGGTATTGATGGGCGGGTTGATGGGGTTCATCGTGAAATTTCTGAAAGGCCCGGCCGGGTGGCCGGATGATCAGGTACTGTTGGCCAGTGCCATCAAATTCATCGGCGGCCTGAGTTCGCTGTGGTTTTTGCATTCGCGGCTGGACCGCGTGGGCAGTCGGCCGTTGATGTTTGTCTCACTCGGCATTTGGATCGCCATACTGTTGACTTGGACAAGTATGGCCGGCGGGAAGACGGTGGTGAGTTTTCCTCTGGTGTGCGGGGTCTACCTCGTGTCTGGTTTTGCCTTTTGCACCTTTTACATGTGCCTGAACAAGCTGGCCATGTCCACGGTGCCGGAGCTGGGCAAGAGCCATTTCTTCGCGCTCTTCTCTGTGGTGGGCAGTCTGGCCGTGGGGATTTTTCCGATCCTTTGGGGGGTCATGATTGATGCGCTGGAATCCATCCGAATCGATTGGCTTGGCCTGCAATGGAATCAATTTAGCATTTATTTTGCCGGCCTGCTCGGCGTGTTGCTGGTTTTGACTGTGTTGGTGGCGCGCTTGAACGAAGAGAAGGCGGCCAACCTTAATGAGCTGATGCGCGACTTCATTCGCAACAATCCGTTGCGTGACTGGATGCGCCGTTAACCTAGGGATCCACCCGCACTGGCGTACCGACGCGCACCATCTTCACCAGCCGTTGGGCGTTCCAGTTGGATAACCGAAAGCAACCGAGCGAAGTCGTGCGGCCCACCTTCTCAGGGTCCGGCGTGCCATGGATGCCGAAACCTTCCTGACTGAGGCTGAGCCAAGTGGTGCCCACTGGGTTGTTCGGGCCGGGCGGCAGAATCATTTTCCCTGAGCCCGATTGGGCCTCCGGTGAGTTGGGGAAATTCACCGGGTCAAATGTGTAGTTGGCCTTCTCCGCTATCGCCGTGATAGTGAGGTTGCCGGCGGGCCGTTTTTCCACCTTGGTGGCGATGGAGCAGGGGAACCGGGCGACGATATTGGTGTTGCCGTCATACACATCCAGAGTGCGTGCCCCGAGCTGTATGTGTACGAGGGCTGCCTGCACCGCGGGTAACTGTATCGCGGTATGCGGCACTTTAACCTGCGTGCCGGCAGTTAGCTGGTTCCAAACCACCGTCGGGTTTACCCGCATTAAATAGCGCGGCGAACAATGATGCTGTTCGGCAATCATCTCGAGGACACTTTCGTAGGCGAGCGATTCCTGCTTGGCCTTGGCTGTCCACGATTCGGCCAATGGCCGGACTTGCGCTAGTTCATTGGTAGTAATGGTGCGGGTCACCAGCGCGGCTTCCTTGAGCAACAGTTTCGCCTTAGTTGCGGAATCGGCTTGGCCAGTGATCGGCAGGCCGTTGCGTTGCTGAAAAACCATCAAAGCCGACTGTGTTTGCGGGCCAGAAAAGCCATCAATCGATCCGGGCGAAAAACCCAGCCTATCCAAGGCCACCTGCACTTCGAAATCCGTCTGCACCGCCCGGGTACGAAATGTGCCGGAATCGACCTCAAATCCCGGGGCATCCTGCTGGCCGGGGTTTACTTGGGTAAGGCCCAGTTGAGAAGCGGCAGTGCGGTTGGTTACCACGGGCACTCCGCGAGAGGCCAGGAATTGATTGGTTTCACCGGTTTGCAACGGCCCAGCTTGGACAGGGGCATTGTTGGTCACGGGCACTTGGATGGTATTCGTGCGATAGATTGTCTCGGTGACCTTTACCTCCTTGATCACCTCCACTTCGCGCACGCCCGGTTTTTTGAGCCAATAGCCCAGCATAGCCGTTGCCGCCATGCACGGCAACGCCCAGATCAAATGGTACCACCAAGGTTTTTCTGGTTCCGGGGGGAACATCACTAGCCTCCTAGGCAGATGATTTGATCATATTATTGATTGTCCGACCAGCAGGAATTACGGGTCATTTTGCATTTTAAAGACAGTTGAAGGGTTTTTTGCGAATAGTGAGATCAGAATCGTCACCAATTTCATGGGGTCGTAACTTGGTTAAGATGGATTAGTTGACTTATAAAATCCTCAAAGTATTAGGAATTATGAATGAGGTTAAAAACGAAATCTTGATGGCCTGGCATCAGTTGCCAGAGGTGGTAAAGATAGCGGTAGAGGAAATCATGGCTGACGAGGGTACCAGTGGAATCATCACCGAAATAGAATTTGAGATAGGTGACGAAGGCAAGATCTACGAGGTGGAATTGGAAACCTTGGATGGTAGTGAATTGAATCTTGAGTTTAATGAGGAAGGTGAGCTTTTGGACAAGGACTACGAAGCCCCAGAGCCATCGACCATCTGTTATCATGATGATATTGATGAAGAAATAGATTTGGAAAAGGTGGAACTCGTAGAGAAAGAAGCAATTAAGGGAGATTTGGATTCAGCTCACGAAGAAACTGAAGATGAATCGGAAGTGTTGTCTATGGTCGTTGAAGAAAAGGGAGACTAATTTCAGTCTCACTATTAATTGGGTTAGTTCACTAAGCTAACACATCTTGGATTACGTGCCCATGCACGTCCGTTAATCGGCGTTCGAATCCGTTGTGATAGTAAGTGAGGCGTTTGTGGTTGAGGCCGAGGAGGTGGAGAATGGTGGCGTGGAAATCGTACACGGTGGCGACGTCTTTTTCTGCCTTCCAGCCGAAGGCGTCGGTGGCGCCGTGGGTGTGGCCGCGCTTGACGCCCGCGCCGGCGAGCCAGGCTGTGAAGCCTTCGGGGTTGTGATCGCGGCCGCTGGCGCCTTTCTGGAAGGTGGGCATGCGGCCGAACTCGGTGCACCACACGACCAGCGTATCTTTAAGTAATCCACGTTGTTTCAGGTCGCGCAAAAGCGCGGCGGCGGGTTGATCCAGCACGGGGCCGTGTTTGGCGTATTGCTGGTGGAGCACCTTGTGGCCGTCCCAGTTGCTGACGCCTTCGCCGCCGGTTTGGTAAGCGCCGTTGAACAGCTGCACGAAGCGCACGCCTTTCTCGAGCAGGCGCCGGGCGAGGATGCAGTTCTTGGCGAAGCCGGCCTTAATTGGATTGGTGGCATCGTCGGCGCCGTAGGCTTTTAGTGTAGCCTCTTTCTCGGTGGAAAGATCGCTGACTTCCGGCACACTGAGCTGCATACGCGCGGCGAGTTGATAGCTGGAAATGCGCGCGGCCAGTTCGGTGTCGCCGGGAAATTTTTCTAAGTGCCGCTCGTTCAGGCGCTGGAGAAAACTGCGCGTGGCAAGGTCGCTCTTGG
>WTHG01000203.1:0-5080 GCA_011523245.1 Verrucomicrobiales bacterium
GTGCTATTGGATATGCTTGTCATGAATAGATTCTCTGCTTCATCGTTTCTCTCCCCGAACTAGGCCATTTTGCAGTTTTGGATGTTCGGCTTTCCGATGGTGTTCAAGGCCCTTCAGTTTTAACTTCAGTGCGTGCCAATGGATTAGGGTCATTACTTTTATGGTTAGGAGAGGGTATTTAATGGTAAACCAAAGGAGTTTTTTCGTAGTAAGAGGTTGTGATTTGCCAGTTAATGAGCTCGCCAGAACTTGATTATCACCATCGTATTCGTCAATTCGGATGTCCAGCTTGCTGCCTGGAATGCCAAGGTCAAATTCGAACTCCAGTTCCAGACTGGAAAATGGGGAGACATAAAAGTGTTTGGGAACTCGCAAACGAAAACGGCCATTAGTGTGCTCAGCCAAGATGTAAGGTTTCATCTCCCGGAAAGTATTGCTAACTTCAGCTACAGCACAGATCGGCTCGGATTTGCTATTCGATATAAAATAAAAAGAGACGGGATTAAAAATATATCCCGCTACTCTCGGCATAGTGATCAGGAATACTCGGGCGTCTTCCGGGCAATTGACCCCATGCTCTTCACAATAGGAGAGAACTTTTTTTCGGGCAGTGCGATCATCTGGTTGCATGTGATCTCGATCGTAGAACGAGAATAAGTTGAACCGATTATAACTCAACGGCACTAACTGGTTGGTTACTTTTTGTACGTCATTCAGCTCAATCCCGAGAAGAAACAGCTGGTAAACAAAGCGATGATTCTTCGGGTGCTTGCGGTGGTGCATCACCTGGCACTCATATATACACGATGCTAGTTCCACAACGGTCGTTTCAGGATTGTCTCGCAAAGTGTGATAGCTGAATTTAGGGCATCTTCATGAAAACCATATTTAAAGTAACTTCCACAGAAATAGATTTTTTGGGTTTCTGATCTTCGGTTGAGTTCGTGGAGCTTCGGTTGAGCATCCACCGCAGCCTTATCGAAGAGAGGGTGTTCGAATGGTACCTGTTTGATAATCGAGTCAGGCTTTACTTCGTCCTCTCCGTTAATACTTACAAAGTAGTTAACTTTGTCAGAGACGTTCTGAAGATTATTCATCCAGTAAAGTGTGCGTGGAGTAAGTTGGCCTTCTTCATCCTGCTTGATGCGATAATTCCACGATGCCCAGCAAAGTCTATTCTTGGGCATCGTTGAGGCGTCCGTATGTAATGTACCGACATTGTGCTGATATTTGAAATTCGACAACACGGCCTTTTCCTCGTCCTCAGGGCAATTGAGCATTTCTAACGATTGATCAGCATGACTCGCCAAAATCACTTTGTCGTACTCATCTGATTGCCCGTCTTGGGTGCAGACAACCACTTGGTTTTCTTTTCGGTGCACTTTTTGAACCGTGCTTTGGGTGCGGATTCTGTCCTTGAAAGTTTCGGTCAATCGCTTGACGTACTCCCGAGATCCCCCGTCGGGAGTTAGCCATTGGTGTTGGGTTTTAAGGCCCAAGAATCCGTGATTGTGGAAGAAACGCAGCAGTGTTGTGGCGGGAAATTTTAGCATTAATCCCGGCGGGGTAGACCAAATGGCTGAACTCATGGGGATAATGTACAGCTGGAAAAAATCCTCTCCATATCCGCGAGATTCTACGTATTCCTCCAAACTGTGTGAATCGTATTGGCCTGATTCCAGTGCTTCGACAGCCTCGCTATTGAACCGGTTGATTTGAAAAAGCATCCGCCAATGGCTTAGGCTAAAAATATTTTTACGTTGCCCAAACAAATGATTTAGACCTGATCCACAATACTCCAAACCTTTGGGCAGGTGTTGGACACTGAAGGACATGTTGGATTGTTTGTAGGGAACTTTTAGTTCATCAAACAGACGAGTCAGATTGGGATAAGTCTTTTTGTTAAAGACCATAAAGCCCATATCGATGGGGATTTGTTTCCCAGACTCCTCGGCTTCAGCCGTTAAGGAGTGACCGCCAATATGCGTGTTCTGTTCGTACAGGTGGACGTCATATTCTTTTTGAAGGAAATGTCCACACGCCATCCCTGAAATACCGGTGCCGATAATTGCGAGTTTTGGTTTCATTTTTCCAAATCCCGTATTCTACCTTCTTCAAGTATGCGGTCCGGTACAGGTTTGAGGTCACTCACAAGGCCAAGCCAGGACATGATTTTTAGCCCATAATAGGTCGGATCAATTTCCCACCAATAAAATCCTTGGCGAGTAGAGTGCATATAGTAGTGGTGGTTATTGTGCCAACCTTCACCCAGAGTAACGAGGGAGAGCCAGAAGTTGTTCTTGCTATGATCCGTTGTATCAAACCGACGGCGGCCGTATATATGAGCTAGAGAATTGATAGTTTGTGTGCCATGAAAAAGAACTGTAGTGCTGATGAAGAATCCCCAAACCACAATTTGCCAACCGCTAGTTTCCAGACTGGGCCATCGACTGGCCGCCCAGTCTCCCAAAAAATAAAGACTCACGCCCAATAATAAGGGGACGATCTTATTGAAGCGATTCAGGTAAACCAGTTCAGGAAATCTCGCAAAGTCTTTGATAACATCATAGTCGGTGGCAAAATTTCGGGGGCTAGTAATCCACCCCATGTGAGACCATAGGAAACTGTGGGTATGTGGTGAGTGTACATCAGTTTCGTTGTCGGATTCCTTGTGGTGTTTTCTGTGATGGGCGGCCCACCAGAGTGCCCCCCTTTGAGCTGCCGTACCCGCGGCGGCAGCAAACAAAAATTGCATGGGACGACTTGTCTTAAACGATCGATGAGAGAAGTACCGGTGAAGAAAAGCCGTTATGGCGAACATCCTTGTAAAATATAAAAACACCGCCACCCATATTGCAAACCAGCTCCAACCAACCCAGATCACGCCCAAACAGCCTGCATGCAAAAAAATCAGGGAAAAACAGCGGTTGCCATCCAGTTCTCCGTCTGAATTGGGGGTACCCTTCCGTTGATAGTCTGTGTCGAAAGTGTTTACGGCTGACTTGATATTTAATTTCATAACCGCACTGACAATGATCGATACAGTTGCGAGATGAGGTGCTGACGGTCGTGAAAGCTTCTAATTAGGTCAAGCCCGATCAAGGGACTATGACACTTGGCTTCCAGTCATATACAGCGATCGCCTTTAGCTCACGGATGGCGATTTGGCTTCCTGAGACTGCAAGGTGCGCCCAAGTTTCCTGACTGGAAACCTTCTTGGAATCAAGGATATCAAGTTTTTCGGGAGTGGCATTAATGAGGTAAAGCATACCATTCTGGTCTAGGCCCAGTATTTGGCTTCCTTGACGTACTAAGCTCATGTACTTGCCAAATCGTTTGTCACTGACCCAAGCTTCCTTACCTGTCTTGAGATTGTAACATGCGAAACGTTGATTGCGCAGGTGCAGGTAAACATGATCCTTATACAGAATCGGGCTGCACATGTATGCTTGCCCTTTGTTTTCCCAAAGTTCAATGGCTTTCCAAGCATCACTTTCGCGTTTAATCCCATAGAAATGTGAGCGACCACCATAAGCGCTCGTGTAAACGCCGTCCTTATAAGGGAGAGGCGTCAGAATATTCATTCCACGAAAAGCTTTGATGGGTTGCTTCCATAAAACTCCACCGGAGCTGATGTCTACACCGGCCAATTCAGCTCTGGACTGAACCAGAATTTGCCGCTTGTCGCCCAAGGTTGCGAATACTGGAGAGGAGAACGCGCTGCCGTACATCCCTCCTTTGTCTTTCATTGTGCGCCAGACAATTTTCCCAGTGTCCTGTTCAATTTTGCAGAAGCCAGCTCCAGCCTGCATATAAACAAATTTTTCATCAACCATGGGGGAGCAAACGCATCCGAAGGTAGGCAACGGTGTCTTGAGCTGCTTTGGAAAATCAATCGCCCAAACACGCTTACCTGTATTTGCATCAAGGCAAAGTAAGTGGTCCCTTATACCCGCTACGAACAGTTTACCATTAGCCAGAGCTGGCGTGCTGCGAATCCAGCTTCCATTTGCTCGTGCAAAGAATGGCACACTCATTTTGCCCGCCCATTCTTGCCGCCACTTTTCCTTACCTGTTACCCGATCCAATGCTCGTACCACTTCATTATTTCCGGATGACTCTGTGACATAAATGGTCGTTTGATCCATTACAGGGCCCGAATAGCTGGCCCCCAATTCCACTCGCCATGCCGACGAAAGATGGTTGGGCTTCAAGTCATGAGGCCAAGGCTTGCCTGTAACCACCCCGTCACGGTTTGGCCCACGCCATTGGTTCCAATCGTTTGAAGGTTCTTTTTTCGCTGAAAAAACATAATTTTGAGCACAAAAGACTACAAGCAACAGGGTTAGTTTCATCGGAAATAAATTCACGGTAGTTTATACGTTAAGGAGTCTTTTAGGTTACTACAAAGCGACAATATCGCACGATCAGAAAAAAATCAAAATGGATTGGCCAATTTTTTTGAGTGGCATTACCACCTCAAAAAGGCTGCTAGGGTTGGATTTGCCTTGGCCGATAATGTCCAAGGCGGTGCCTTGATCGCCCGAGGTGCTGATAATCGGCAGGCTGAGGCCGTTCAGGGGGCAAGATTATTTTGGCCAAACCGAGTCCGGCCAATCGTAACTGCCCGGCTTGATGAACACGCGCGGGACCCCTTCAGTCGGACACAAGGCCGGCAAATCAGTTGCCGCCAATGCCACGGTTTGGAGCTGCCGCCATTGTAGTCGATCTAGTGCTGTCCTAGCTGTCGTGCCACCCTCCAATAACAAGCGCGCCACATCCATCTGGGCGAGCACCATCGTCATTGCCTGCGCCAGACGCGATTCCAGCAACGGCGCAGAGTCGACTGCCTTCACGCGTCCGATGGCCAGCATTGCCACGCCTTGTTCGGCTAACGCCGTGCAGGTAGTCCGCACCCAGGCGTGCATCGCAGCCGGATTTTCGCTGTGCCCCAGCAGCTCAGAGGGCATTGCACACACCGGCACACCGCACGCTTCGCATTGGCTGGCTCGGCCGAGGCTCCAAGCCGCGAGGCTGCCGCAGACAAAGAGCGCGGGTCCATCGGCTGAGGTGAACTCCA
>WTHG01000203.1:5180-6636 GCA_011523245.1 Verrucomicrobiales bacterium
GCCGCGAGGCTGCCGCAGACAAAGAGCGCGGGTCCATCGGCTGAGGTGAACTCCACCGGCATTGCCGTGTGCCCGCGCGCTTCCAGCAAGGCCCCAAAGAAATCACCTGCACCGGAGGGCAGCACGAGGTCATCGCATTCACGGGCGGCTTTGTCCACATCTACGGCACTGGTGACCTCAGGGATTATGATGGCCGGATCATGCCCGAGCCGTTCGGCGACGTTGGCGGTGGTGGCCGGATGTTGCGGGTCATGCGCAAACTCCGTCTCAGGCAACGGCGTGTCATCGATGAAATATTCGCCCCCGCGAATCACACGGTCGCGCGAAGGATTAGCCGGCACAAACACCGCCCGCACTCGTGCCGTAGATTCCATTAATGCGCCCAACTCCGTAGCAATATGCCCGCGCAAGGCGGAATCAGTTTTCTTGTAAATGAATTGCGGCCGGGCCGTACGAATGCGTTTGGCTAACTTGCGCAGCACGGCGGTCGATTCATCGACTGATAACCGGCGGGTATCCGTATCGAGGCAGATCACCTGCGCCTCGGTGCGCGGTTGAAACTCCGTCTGCACCTCGGTCGTGAGCCCGTGCGCAAACGCAATCCCCGCCAGCTCCGCTGCCCCGGAAAGGTCATCGGCAATGACCAGGATCATGCGCCGGTTCCGGTGAGTTTCACCGCCAGTTTCACCGCCTCAAACAGGCTGCTGGGATTCGCCTTGCCTTGGCCGGCGATGTCCAGCGCGGTGCCGTGATCGACCGAGGTGCGGATGATCGGCAGGCCGAGGGTGGTGTTCACCGCTTCATCAAAGCAGAGAGCCTTCAGCGGGATATGCCCTTGGTCGTGGTAAAGGCATACAAAAAAATCCGTGGCACGGCGCTTGGCGGGCAGGAAGGCGGTATCCGGCGGGATGGGGCCTTCCACATCAAAACCCCGTTCGCGCGCCGTCTCGATGGCGGGAATAATGATCCGTTCCTCCTCATCGCCAAACAACCCGTGCTCGCCGGCGTGAGGGTTGAGCCCGAGCACGCCGATCTTTGGCTCGGTGCCGTGGATGCATCCAATACGGCGCATCGCCTGCGCGCCCAGTTCGAGTGTGTCGAGGATGCGCTCCTGAGTCAGTAGCTTCGGCACCTCGGCATACGCCACGTGGGTGGTGACAAACACACAACGCACCTCGCTGGAATACTGCAGCATGCACGCGCGTTGAGCGTGCGTGAGCGCGGCAAAAATTTCCGTGTGGCCCGGATGCGCAATACCCGCTGCACGCAGGGCTTCCTTGTTGAGGGGCGCAGTGGTGACCGCGGCCACCTGTCCGCTGAGCGCGGCATTGATGGCATCCTCCACATACGTGTAGCCCGCGCGCCCGGTGGCGGCATTCACCGTGCCGGTCGCAAAATCGTTCGTGGTGATGGCGCCCAGATCCAACACACAAGGCCCGTCGGCCTCCGCCAAGCC
>WTHG01000475.1:0-1626 GCA_011523245.1 Verrucomicrobiales bacterium
GAAACGACGCGAGCGTCTGTGCGGAGGCTCCGAATTGCCGCGCCTCGAATTCCGCGATGCCTTGGTATAAATGGGATTCGGCAATCAAACCACTTTGCGCATCCGAACGCATCAAGCGATCGCGCAGGGCCTTAAACTGTCGCGCGGCATTAGCTGGCTTGCCATTATCCAGTTCCGCCCAGGCCGAGAAATAATCAGCATCCGCTTTGAGTGCATGGTTGGCGGGGATTTTAGCCAACGGCCGTTTGGCTTCCTCGAACCGGCCAGCCTCGTAATGAATAATTCCCAGCTTCAACTGCGCACTGGGTACATGCGGGCTGCCCGCGCAACGGGCCTCCAGTCGTTCGTAGGCGGCGATGGCGTTTTTGTAGTCGGGCTCCTTCAAGTTGCTGTAGGCCACGCCGGCATTGTGCAGGGCTACATCAGCATTAAGCTTCTTCTCGTTGCCTACGGCAAATTGCATGTAGTATTTGGCAGAATTCGCCCAGTCATTTTGCTGATGATAGCTGTCGCCCAAGAGAAAGATGAGCTGATCCAAGGCGGGGTTCTTGCTGTCCTCCAAAGGCTTGAAGCGCTTTATGGCCGCCGCCCAATCTTCCCTGATGTGCTGGAGTTTACCGGAGTAAAATTGCGCCACTTCTGCTAGATCATGCTTATTGTAAGCAGCGGCAAACCGGTCGAACAACCGAATAGCATCGGCCAGATGTTTCTCTTCGCCACCGTAGTAGCTGTGGTAATAGCACAAGGCCTCATTGAAGGTGGCGTCGGCTTTTTTAGGATCATTAGCGTACTTGGCACTGAAATCCTTAAAATGTTCGGCCGCAACCGCGTATTGCTTCAGGTGATTTAGCCGCACCAAGCCTAGACGAAATAAGGCCTCGCCCGAATCACGTCCCTTCAAGTCCGCCCCTGCCTCGTACGCCTTGGCCGCTGACTCGTAATCCTTCAGGTTAAACTGAGCCTCCCCTGTCAACACCCGTGCGCGCTGCTCAATCGGTGCGCCAGCCACTAGCCCTTCAAAGGCGTTCACCTTGTTGACGACTGATTTCCAGTCGTTTTGCAGATAACTGGATTCCAGTAAACCGACGAAGACATCGGCAGCGAAGGCTTGCTGTTTTTTGTCAGTATTTTTCTTCAGCCATGCATCGATGCTTTTCCGATCCCAAGTGCGGCTAATGATACCGGTCCGTTCAAAACCCAATGCCTGTAGGCTATTGCGAAATGCCACCTCGGCAGGTTTGGGTGCCGAAGGGGTTTTCAACAACAAAGATTGGCCTAGGTACAGGTTGGATTCCACCTTGCTTGGACCTTCGCCTTTGGCGGCCAGACTCAATTCCTTGGCGGCAGCGGCATAGTCTTTGAGATTAAAATAACACAAGCCCAGCCCAAAGTGGCCATGTGCGGCCAGAGGATGGCGCGGGTGTTTGGCAAAGTATTCCTTGTACGATTCGGAAGCCTGCTTCCAAAGGCCAAGGTTGAACAAACCCGCAGCCGCTTCGTAGGCAGCATCGCCGGCTTTGTCGGCCGCTTTCAGGGAAGGCGTCGCGCAAAGGAACAGGGTCATCATCAGGGCGGCACCGACTGTGCGGGTCCATGTTTGGATACGTTGAGGGATCGTCTTCATTC
>WTHG01000475.1:1726-6601 GCA_011523245.1 Verrucomicrobiales bacterium
AGAATCGATTGGCGTGGAATTATACTCGCGGGCCGTCACGACCTCCTTGCTGCCGTATGCCTCAACATACAGCCTTTTGCATCAGTGTGCATTAATTCCCCGCCAAAGCAGATTATTCGTAACGCGTTTTGGTTATGGTCTTCGAATCTGACGTCTAGTCAGGTCGAAGTTTTCATGAACTTATTAACAAATAATCAAATCCCCCACTATTCACCTCCAATAACTCAAAAAACGGATGATAATTGGGTTTTACCTAAAAAATGACGCCCATCTCGTCAAAAAAACCACAAGACATTTCCGCCACTTTTTAAGAGAGAAACCTAATCTATCTGCGGTTGCGTTGCCTTGGCCGCTGGGCTCTCAGGGTAAAGCTCCTTTAACTTCACAAATTGCGCTTTAGCCAACTCATTTTCCTTCTTCCCGTACCAACACCAACCCAGCCAGTACATCGCCTGGGCTTTTTGATCATTAGCCGGATTGGTTTTCAGATAAGCTTCCAAGCGAACGATAGCCGGATCGAATTGGCCGGCCTCATGTTCCAACTCCACCAACTCCAATAGGGCATGATTCGCCAGGTTGCTTTTGCCAAATTGCTCAAGAAGCGCCTGATAAAACGGGATCGCCTTGGGTTTGTTGCCCGCCCGCCGCTCACACCATGCCGAACGATAGAGCGCGTCATCCCGCCAATCGTTTTTGGCTGGCACATTGGAAAACTGCTCGATCGCGGCCGGCCATTGTTCCTGCTCCATCAAGGCCGATCCCAATTGGTAATAAGCCTGACCGGACATCGCGTGGGTGGGGTGCGCCTTCAAAAATAATTCCAACGCCTGTTGCGCCTGCGCGTGTTCCTTCACCTCACTCAACACGATGGCCTGTTGCAGTCGCGAATCGGCCGCCAGTTGATGTTCCGGAAATTGCTCACTGATGCTGCCAAATTGCTTGGCCGCATCCGCCAACTTTTTTTCCCCTAAGCTCACCCATGCCAGATAGTAACCCGCATTGGCCCGAAGACTGTGCTGTTCCAAATCCCAAACGGCCTGTAACGGCGCGCGTGCGCCCACCATGTCCCCTGCTTCATACAACAACACGCCCAGTTGAATATTCGCCTGCGGCACATGACGACTGGCCGCATGTTGCGCCACGAGGTTTCGGTAACTACCGATGGCATTGTTGAATTGTTTTAGCCGTTCGTTGGCCAATCCGCTTTTCATCAGTGCCGTGTCTGCATTGACGGACTTCGGCTTACTCTTGGCGAACAATTCATAAAACTCCACGGCCTTGGCCCAATCCCTTTTCTGGTAATGACATTCAGCCATGAGGAATTCCAGCTGATCGTACACCGCTCCTTCCGGGTTGGTCTTGAGAATACCTTCAAACGCCGTCAGCGCCTGGCCCCATTCCTTACCTTCAAAATACGCCTCGCCTACGCGCATGCGGGCCACGGGAAGTTGCCCGTGATCTTCATGCGCCTTAATAAAGGCCTCATAGGCCGCTACCGCTTCTTTGGTTTGATTGAGGAAAAATCGGTTTTCCGCTTCCAAAAACATCATGTCCGCCGCTTCCACCGACTCTGCGTTGGCCGCCAAAAAATCACGGCACAATGCCAGGCTCGCCGCGTAATCTTCTGCCCGATGTTTGCACAAAGCATTGTGTCGAACGGCATCCGCTCGCTGGTCGTACTCCTTAAATTCCCGCAGCAATTGATCCAACGACTGGCCCGCTTTCTCAAATTTCTCCTGCGCCATCTGGTATTGCCCCAGATCAAACAACAAGTCCGGTTTCAATGGATCATTCGCGTAGCGTTTCAAGGCTGCCGCCACGATCGCCTCAGCATCCGTATGTTTTCCTAGGCGTTGAAACACACGCCCCTGCCACAAGTGCGCATCGGCACCGTCTTTACCATTCACGAGCGCTTCAAATACCTGTTCTGCCTTGGCGTATTTCTTCTGTTCCAATTGCGCCCGTCCAAGAAGAACCTGCACGCGCCGTTCACGCTCAGGATCACCCTTCCCCCCGTATTGGGTCATGAAGGATTCGAAGGTGACGATCGCCTTTTCAAAATCATCGTCCTGAAATTGCACAAACCCGGCCCGGTATAATGCTTCGCTGGCAAAACCACCCTGGAGCCGGGCCGCCGCCTCATACTCCGGCAATGCCTCTTCAGTCTGCCCCAGCTCACGCAGTGATTCGGCTAGAAGAAAATGGGTTTGTTGTTCATAATTCGTCCCTTTCACTACGCCCTTCAGTTTTTGCAAACGCGGCACCGCCTCTTGCAATTCGCCCAGTTCGTACCGCGCTAGTGCGCCTTGAAATGCCGCTCGGACCTGTGATTTTCCTTCGGGCAATTCCAACTCATCGGCCGCAGGCGCCAAGGCTTTCCATTTCTGCTGATGAAACAAGGCATCCAATTTGCTGATCGCAAGATTTTGTTGCAGCACCTTGTCCGCATTGGCCGGCAGCGCCTTGATCCCCGCACCAAAAGCCTCCTCGGCAACCGCGTACTGCTTGAGCATCAGCAGGGCTTGACCACGAAATAAATTCAACCGCGCGGCGTCCGGTGCATTAGGTTGCTTTGCCAGTTCGCCCAGCAGCGTGGCGGCTTCCTGATATTTGCGGGTTTGATAATAACACAAGCCCAGCCCATACCTCACATTAGCGGTCTTTGGGTGTTCAGGGAATTGTTTAAGGAAGCCTTCGTACGCGGCAATAGCCCGGGCGTAATCGCCGCGGTTAAATAACTCGTTGGCACTTAGGTATTGAGTCTCGGCTTCCGCCTCTTTTTTGGCGTTCTGCGCCACGCCCTCCGGCGCCATCAAAAGGCCGGTGAGCAGGAAAATCAGGGAATGTAGGAATGAAGTTCGCATTATGTTTTGGCCCGGGGCCTTTGGATTCAGGCCGCATCATCGCAGGCCCGCAAGCGGCGTCAACCCGAATCAGGGTTCGCCAAAGCGCGCCGCAGCCGCGGGGAGTTCACGCTCTATCTCTTCCAATCGATAACCAAATCCGGTGCCCGAAACCGTACTCCAATCCACCGCCCCATTGCGGCGTTGATATAGGCCCGGATGGACTACGGCTTCGGCCGACGACGCCGCTGGATAAAACTGCATAGCATTGGTTTCCACTCCCATAATTGTGCCCACCTGTGCGGCCAACCGCACATGCGGCACTTGGGCCAGCATGGGGTTGGTGAGATCCTGCACCATCAGCGTCATCCCGTGTGCCTTGGCCCAGCACGCACTGAGGAGGGCGCCTGTTTGGGTTTTGCAGGTCTTGAGCGCCACACCGGTCCAGCCCAGTTCGCGTCCCAGCCGCACGTGCTGCCAGTCGTGCGCGCTCTCATCAAGGAACAGCGGTTTGCGCGCGGAGCAACTGTGCGTATCAATCCGGTTGCGCTCCAGCTCATATGGGAACGGCTGTTCCACATACAGTAACATGCCGTAAATGCGTGGGTGGTCAGCACACAATCGATCCAGAATGGCGTTCACATACGCCGGCTCGGTAACCGTGCAATTGAAATCCGTGGTCAACCAATCGACGCCGTGCTCTAGTGCGATTTGGCCGATTTTCACCACGCGCGCATAATCCCATTCGGCGTCGTTGCCACGCAGTTTGATCTTCAAACATTTCAGACCATCGGTCTGAATCCAATCCGCCAGCAGCACGGGGTATTCATCCTCCGGCTCGCTGCCGGTCAATTCGCCTTCATCCAACGGATCCACACCACCCACCAAATGCCAGGCTGGCAATTGCCGCGGTGCCGTTTCCTCAAAATAATCCTCCGGATATTGGCCGGTGAAATCCACGGCCGTGTCGGTCGCCGGCTCCAGAAACTGCTCTAGTGACCGGCTCATCCATTGGGCATTGTAAGTCTCGTAAATATCACAATCATGCAGCCGCCCATAAGCATCGTGCAACGCGATATCAAACAACGAATTGCAGACCAACGCCGCCAGCCACGGCATCGGTTCTGGCCGGCCGGCATTATGCGCTTCAAGCAATCTCGGCAGTTGTTGTTCAATAAAATCGCTACCCACTTCCAGTGGATGACCGCTATGCTCAAACTGTGCCCAGGCTTCAGCGAGGGTTTCACAAAACGATTTCAGCGCCTCATGCCGATCCTCATAAGACAAGGTACTGGGCCAAACCCAGGTGACACTAAGGGGAGTTTCCCCCCAACCATCGGCCTTACGGCCCTGCGCATCGCGCACAGTAATTCGGCAGCGGGCACAAGTGACGTAGGTGACAGTTTCGCCGCCGAACTTCAGAGGCATGCGGGTGTGAACGGGCAGAAAAAAAAGTTCCGAAGCAACCGATCGGATGTCAGTAGGCAGGCTCATGGCGTGCCGCACGGTGAATTGAGCGGGCCCGTTATGTCGAGCTTTTCTCGGCCAACTCCAACGGCACCTCGCGGCGGCGCTGTTGGCGCAGGGTGTAGCCGATCAGCAAAATGATTCCCGCGCCGGCGGCCAAATAGGCCAGCCCTGTGCCCGCTCCACCAGGCCCGCGGTTTTCCCAAGCCGCTTGCTCCGTGAGGCGTTGGTCGATCTGCTGAAGATGCACGCGGGCGATATCGCCGCCGCGCAGTTGCCCGCCGGGGCTGTCTCCAATAAAACCATCATTGGATTCCGCTATAGAGATAGCCTTTTTAACTGATTGCTTAGCTTCATCGAGTTTGCCCTCGGATTGACGCAGCAGCCCCAAATAATAGTGTGCGAAAAATTCGCGCTTTGCGCGCTCAGCCTTGTTAGGTGTCCCACGCTCGACGGCCAGCCACACGTCCGCCTCCGTCCCTTTTCCGGCAAACAACGCGTGCAATTCGGCCATCGGCACACGTTTCTCTTCCGGGGCGGATTTAATCGTTTCTTGGGCAACCTC
>WTHG01000292.1:0-503 GCA_011523245.1 Verrucomicrobiales bacterium
GGATAATGAATGACTTTCGCCCGTCGTGCCGGCCACGAACGCACCGGCCACCCCATTGGCCGCCAAGTGAGCAGCCTGCCCATTCACACAGCGGAGGTTGAGCGAAAAATCCGCATGGAACGGCGTGTGTGGTGCCGCGATGAGTCCTGTTAATTTCATTGAGTTTACGTTTCCAAAAAATTCGTTTTACTGGGCGCGCCCATGGCCACCGAAGACCTCATTGCTGCCGCACGCCGGTTGAGCACTGCCTGTGACGCGCTCACTTTTGCCAAGCCCGTCGAGTATGTCTACAACCCGCTCAATTACGCGTGGCCCGCGCATGAGCAATATCTGCGATTGGCCGGCGGCACTCAAAAGAAAATCGTTTTTCTCGGCATGAATCCGGGCCCTTTTGGCATGGCGCAAACCGGCGTGCCCTTTGGCGAGGTGACCGCTGTGCGCGACTGGATCGGCATCGATGCCCCCATCGGAAAACCCGCGCGCGAACATCCCAAGCGCCCCGT
>WTHG01000292.1:513-6553 GCA_011523245.1 Verrucomicrobiales bacterium
GATCACTTTATCATCAACCACTGCCCGCTGGCCTTCAGTGAAGACTCCGGCCGCAATCGCACCCCGGACAAACTTCCCGCCACCGAGACTGCACCTTTGATGGCCGCCTGCGACGCCCACCTGCGGCGCGTCGTGGAAATTCTGCAACCGCAATGGCTCATCGCCGTGGGAGGTTTCGCTGAGAAACGCGCCACCGATGCCCTGACCGGGCTGAACGTACGCATCGGAAAAATTCTTCACCCCAGTCCCGCCAGTCCCGCCGCCAATCGCGGCTGGGCCGAACAAGCCACCACGCAAATGACCGAACAAGGCGTTTGGTAATTCAGCGCCGCCGGTACTCGTTTGGCGTGTGTCCGGACCGATGTCGGCAAGCTTCACGCGCTGAAATGTCATGTGCGCGCGGCTGCCTTCATAGAGAATGCCGACGGTCTCGTCATCAATCATCGACAGACACGAATAGCCGGCGCTGCGCCATTGATCGAGCAGCAGTTGCGATTGCTCGGGCCACGTGTTGCCGCGGTCAGGCGAAACCTTGAGGGTCATGCGTTGACGAGCCGCGAGGCTGTTGGGATTGGAGAAGAGCAGTCGCGGGCCGGGCTTGCCGGTGCGTTCGGCATCAATGCCGATCAGGCTGGCCATACAGGCACGCGGTTCAATGAGTGCCTTGCGATGCGTGCGGTGCTCGGTCCAAGTCTTGCCAAGATCCCGCGTCACCATCACCACGCGGGCACTCTGGCGGTTGTAACGGCAGTTAAGCATTAACACACCCGGTTCGATCTCCACCACTTGCGCCTCGGTGGTGTCATCGAATGCGCCCGTGCCGACCGCCCATGTTTTGCCGCGGTCCCTGGAGTAGATGATGGTGCTATGCGGCAGGCGGCGCTTGTTCGGTGGATCCTGATATTGAGCGGCAAACACCAGCGTGCCGTCAGCCATGGTGATGCCCTTGCCCGGTCCGGCCAAAATAAAACACCACTCCGGCTTTTTCACCTGCGACGTGATATTGATGGGCTTGGACCACGTCTTGCCATCGTCATCGCTGCGAACAAGGATGAACTGACCGGTCTCTTCCGGCTTCATCCCGGGACCGGAGCCGCGCCACGAACGGTTGCCATGACTCCAAGTGGCCGCGACCCAAATCGTGCCCGTGTTGCGATCGACCAGCACCGCCGGATCACCAATGCCATCGTAATGCCACTTGGGATCGCGGCCCATGTCCATGATCGTGCGTGTCGGCTCCCACGTCTGCCCGCCATCGGTGCTGCGCGACATGCCCACGTCGATGTCGCCCGGCAGATCGCCCCCGCTGCGATGGCGCAGATCGTACACGGCGATCAACGTTCCCTTCGGTGTGGTGGCCAACCCGGGAATACGGCTGGTGTGCACCCCCCCCTGCCAACCCATTCGTACCGCCACTCCCAGACGATGCGTGAGTGGCGCAACCGGCTGTAAGTCGTGCACAGTGCCGTTGGAAAAATTCAGCACCGAACACGATGCGCGGAAGGTGTGATCGATGTCCGCCTTATCGGTGAGCTTGACCGAGAGCCAAAAATAATTCGCACCTTCCGCAAGTGGATGTTTGCCGCGCAACGGAATCACCCCGCCCTTCATGCCGGGTGCCTTGGCGACAGGTTGGGGTTCAGTAAAATTGGGTGAATGGCCCGTCGAAAGCCACTCGACAGACTCGAGATCCGCATCCGTAATCGTGCCGTCGATGGACACCAGCGTATTGGCAAAGGAAATCGGCTTGAGCGAACCGGTCACGTCGATGCGCACGCGCAGGAGTGGATTGGCCGATTGGCCGACGAGCACCGGCACCTGCACGGGCTCCACCGTCACCTCGGTAATCTTGGCCGGTCCGGCCGGCAGCAATGCAAGGTCATCAATGAGAATGCCAGAGCGTTCCGGACTCGTGCAGGTGAAACGCAGCCGCTCGGGATTGCGCGTGAGCGGAATGGACACGCGCGATTTGAACGCCCGCCCGACAATCACCGCGCGGTCGCCATTGAAGAGCTCCACCCATTTGCCGTTCACGCGTTCCTCGATGCGAAAGGCAAACGGATTGCGCGAAGTCCAGCGTTCCGCCTGAAACACCAGCTTGCCCGGCAGCTTGATTTTTGTCGCCGGCGTGAACTCAATCATCCGCTCCTTGCCACCAAAAATATGCAGGCACTGCTTGCCCGTGTAATGATACCCCGCCGTCACCTCCGCATGCCCCGCCGCGGCAGTCCAAGTGCCGGCCCCGGTTTTTAATTCGCGGATTTCTCCGGGTTTGGATTTTTCAAAACCAGTCTTCAATTCGGCCGATGCCGATCCGGTGACGAAGGACAGCAATAAGAGCGCAATCCATTTAGTCATTTGTCGATTCCTCCGGTGTAAGGGTGTGGAGCGTGAGATTTTCCAAATCGTTTGCCTGAGCCGGGAGAACCGCGCTGGCCACGTAGCCAATCAACAGGCACGAGGCAATGCCGATGAATGAGTACAGGAAACCGTTGGTTTCTGTGGCCCGCCAAACAAAAACCATCACCGCCACGCCACCGAGTAATCCAATAAAGGCGCCCCGGGCATGTGCGCGGGTGGTGGTGATGCCCAGCAAAAACAAGCCGCCCAACGCCCCCATGAACATGCCGATCACTTTAAAGTATTCGCTCATCAAGGATCGAATTTCCGGGCTGATAAAAACCAATCCGGCAAAGGTCCCGAGCACCCCCATTACAAGCGTTAGGCATTTTGCCGCCTTGAGATAACCGGCCTCGTCGGTGCAGCGGTTGAAGGGGCGTAGGAAATCCGTAACCAGCGTGGTAGCAGTGGAATTCATGCTGGTGGATACAGTCGATTGCGCAGCGGCAAAGATGCCGGCTACAATCAGGCCCGCGATGCCAACAGGCAATTCAGTGGCGATGAACATTGGGAAGATTTGGTCGTTTTGAATGGTGGGATTCAAACTTGCGGGGTTGGAGTGATAAAAGGCGTACAGCCCCGTGCCGATAAAGAAAAACAGCAACGCGCCGAGCGCAGCCATGATACCGTTGGCCCAAATGGAACGCGCGGCGGCGGCCGTATCCTTGGTGGTCATGTACCGCTGAACCACAGCTTGATCAGAGGTGTAGCTGGACAAGTTTTGAGCCAGGCCACCCAGAATGATGACCCACAAAGCCAGCGTGGTAAAGCTATCCGGTCCAAAATCCAAATGCACTAACTTCATTTTGTCATTTGCCTGCGCGAGATCCAGCAGGCCGCCGAAACCACCGGTAACCCCGCCGAGTAAACAGATCACACAAATCACTGCGCCACCCAGCAGCACCACAGTTTGTATGGTATCCGTCCAAATCACTGCCTCCACACCCCCCAGTGTGCAGTAGGCGACACACAATACCCCCATGATGAGGACACTTTGCCATGGAGCCAGAGGCGTTACTGCCGAGAGAGCCAGCGCCGTTAGGGCCATGACGATGCCCATGCGCGATATGTGAAACAGCGTAAACAACCCGCTACCGAAAAGACGTACCGGCTGGCTAAACCGTTTACCAAGGTATTCGTACGCGCTGGTGGCATCGATGCGTCGGAAAAACGGCATGGCACCGAAAATGGCAAGCGGCGCTACGGCCGGAATCATCAGCATACCGATGTACAACAACCAGTCAGTGGAATAAATCAACGCCGGCAACGCCACGTAGGTCAGTGAGCTGAGCATGGTGGCATAAATGGAACAGGCTGCCGCCCACCAGGGGATATTTTGGCCGCCGCGAAAGTAGTCGTCGGTAGTCTTGTTTTTGCGCATGAACCACACACCCACGGCCACCATCGCCAACAAGTACAGCACCAGCACAGTGAAGTTAATGGGGCCAAAGTTTTTCTTGGGTGCCTCAAGCGTCAGCCGCCACACCTTGCGCGTTCGCACGCGCGGCTTGATCTCGCCGCTGGCCACAATGATGTCGTCGCCCCACTTCACCGCCGGCGTGGTCACGTGATTGGCCGGCAACGGCCCCGCGTCAACCCACGTATCCGTAATGGTGTGATACGCCCACGCGCGCTTGGGAAAACCCTCGTGCCTTTTTTCGTAGGATTGATCCTCCGCAATCTTCTTCAGCCCCTCACCATCGGCATAGCCCACCACAAACAAATGCGATTGCCCGATTGGCGTAGCTGTACCGGCCATGATCGGCTTTGGCGATGCCGCCCGCTTGCGCCATGCCTCTACTTTGCCGCTCTTGTGGCGACTGGGGCTGAACTCGTACACATCGCTCATCGGCACTATGCCCGCGATGCCTTTCACCTCCGGATCCTGTCGCCGCCCGCCAATCAAATATAGGCATACCTCGCGGCCATTGTGCTGCGCCACCATTTGATTAAATGCCCGCTCCGGCCCGGGCCAAGCAGGCAACGCTTCCCAATTGGGCTGTTCCGCGGACAAATCCATCCTCCAAATTTTCTTCGTAGCCGTGTCCAGCCCCATGCCCGTTTGCCCCCCGGCCACATACATCACTTCGCCAATCAACGCCGCCGCGCCGCCGGTAATCGCCTCAGGCAGTGCCGGCAATGCCACTTGTTTGAGTTCCCCCTCATTCCATTCCAGCCGAAATGCATCCTGGTAAACCACCTCACCGGTTTGGCCACCCACACACACCACGCCGGCCTTGGAAGAAACGCACATGCCATACCCCACCGGCTGCTTCAGCTTGAAACCCGTTTTCCATTCAAAGCCTTCACCCTTTTTCACCAGCACCCAAGCATCGGCATGGTAAACCTTGGGCACTTCCCAGAGATCTTCACCTTCCGCCACGGGAAAATTCGCGCCGCCGGCCACGATCAGCGCGTCGTTGTGCACGCCCACAAACGGGCCGGCCATGCCGATGGCGTCCGGTAAATCCGGCAAGGCTTGGGAAGTCAAACGTGCCTGCGATTCGGACCAGGCCGTTATTGTTGCAAACAGCAGAATCAATGACGTACGCAGCAACATTCCAAAGGAGTAAACACAGCCTTCAGCTATCCGCAAGGCCAATGGATGTAATCGATCGTGACCTTCTAGGTCAGCACGTCTTTAACGACTTTGCCGAAGACATCGGTGAGGCGGAAGTCGCGGCCCTGGTGGCGGTAGGTGAGGCGTTCGTGGTCGATGCCGAGTTGGTGCAGGATGGTGGCTTGCAGGTCGTGGACGTGGACGGGGTTTTCGGCGACGTTGACGCTGTAATCGTCGGTGGCGCCGTAGGTGAGGCCGCCCTTCACACCGCCGCCGGCGAGCCAGTAGGTGAAGCAGTTGGGATGATGATCTCGGCCGTAGGTGGTCTGAGTGAGCTTGCCCTGGCAGTAAATGGTACGACCGAATTCGCCGCCCCAGACGACGAGGGTGTCATCGAGCATGCCGCGTTGCTTGAGATCACGCAAAAGCGCGGCGGTGGGTTGATCGGTGTCGCGACATTGCACGCCGACCTGTTTGGGCGTGTTGCCGTGGGCATCCCAGCCACGGTGATAAAGTTGAATGAACCGCACGCCGCGCTCGGCCAGTCGGCGGGCGAGCAGGCAGTTGTAAGCGTAGCGGCCGGGGGCAGTAACGTCTGGGCCGTACATTTCGCGGATGTGTTGCGGCTCGCTTTTCACATCGATCAATTCCGGCACGCTCATCTGCATACGAAACGCCAGCTCATACTGCGCAATGCGCGTGGCGATGGCGGGATCATTGAAGCGGCCGGCCTGTTCGCGGTTGAGCTGGTTCAACGCATCGAGCATGCGCCGGCGCTGGGCGCGTGTGACGCCGGCGGGATTGTACAGGTCGAGAATGGGATCACCCTGCCCGCGAAATTTCACTCCCTGAAATCGGCCCGGCAAAAAGCCCGCGCCCCAAAGACGATCGTACAATGGTTGACCCGCCTTGGCGCGGCCGTTGGAGGTCATGGCCACGAAGGATGGCAGGTTGGCATTCTCGCTGCCGAGCCCGTAGCTGACCCACGAGCCCATGCTCGGACGGCCGGGGATAACCGAGCCGGTCTGGAACAGCGTCGCGGCAGGGTCATGATTGATCGCTTCCGTGTGTACCGATTTG
>WTHG01000002.1 GCA_011523245.1 Verrucomicrobiales bacterium
CCGAAATCTGGTTCAGCGCAAGCTGCTGTGCTGCATGTGCGGCGCATTTTCCGATAAATGGCTGGATGTCGCCAAGCGCTGTGATTTGGTGGCGGAAGGCCTGCAGGTCGATTGGGGATCCCCAATCCTACCTGAAGCCATTGACGCTAAACTTGCATCCGGTGAATTCGACACCGTCACCCTTGCGCACAATGAAACATCCACCGGCCTGATGAATCCGCTGGAGAAGATCGCTAAGCTGAAGGAGAAATATCCCGAGGTTATGTTCATTGTGGACAGCGTCAGTTCTATGACCGCCGTGCCATTGAACTTTGATACCCTCGGTATCGATGTGCTGCTTGCCGGCACACAAAAAGCCTGGGCCCTACCGCCAGGCTTAGCGGTATTTGTCGTATCCGAAGCCGCCATGCAACGTGCCGCCCGTAGCGAATCGCGCGGTTATTACTTTGATTTTCATGAGTTTCAGAAGAACGCTGAAAAAAACATGACTCCCAGCACGCCCAGCATCCCCCACATCAACGGCCTCTCGGCCAAGTTGGATGAGTTTTTCGAAGAGGGCCTGGATAACCGCTATGCGCGTCATCAGAAAACCAACCAGATGACTCGTGACTGGGCAGTAAAACACGGCTTCACGCTGTTTCCCGAGGCCGGCTACGAATCCCTCACTCTAACTTGCATCAACAACGGTGCCAAAGAAGGCGGCACAGTGGTTGACGTACCGAAACTGCAAGGATTAATGAAGGAAAAGGGGATCCTCATCGATGGCGGCTACGGCAAGCTCAAAGGCAAGGCGTTTCGCCTCTCGAATATGGGCGATGAAACCGAGGAGACCATGGGCGATCTGTTCGCCAAACTGGATGCCTCGATGGAAGCGCTAGGCTAAGGCGCGACCGAAAGTTTTTCTTCGTTATATTCACCCGCCATCAGCACGCCCTGCTCCTTGTAGGGTTTGAGCATAAAATGGGTGACCGTGGAAATGACGCCCTGAATGGTCGCCAGTTTTTCTGAGACAAACGACGATACCGCTTTGAGGTCGCGGCCTTCCACCACCACCATTAGATCATACCCGCCGCTCATAAGGTAACAGCTGCGCACCTCGTCAAACTTCGCAATCCGCGCGGCCAAACGGTCAAACCCTCCTTCGCGCTCAGGTGTGATTTTCACCTCAATCACCGCCCGGACAAAGTCCACCTCCAACTTATCCTCATTGATCACCGTGCGATAACCGAGAATCACGCCTTCGGATTCCAGAGATTTGATCCGGGATTCCACTTCGCCTTTTTCGCGTCCAAGGCGACCGGCGATCTGGGCGGGGGTCAGGGAAGCGTCATCACGCAACAGCTTCAGCAGTTCATCCATGGCGCAAGGCTAACGAGGGAAATTAAACGGAGCCACGCTTTTTTATTCAGATCAAGTTAGAGTGACACTGTGGCCGACCAGCCCGCTTGGCCGAATTGCTCATGATACCTAGCCCTCAGTGCCTCCGCAGCAGGACGATCTTTGGTGAGAGCAAAGGTCGTTGAGCCACTACCCGACATCAGTGCCACCAATGCCCCCTCATCGAGCAAAAACGTCTTAAGCACCGGCAACACAAGGTGTTTCTGAAACACAGGCACTTCTAGGGAATTGTAAAAACCAGTCAATTCACCGCCATTCAAAGCCTGTTGCATGCCGGTCATTCGGCCGGCTACGCCGTATCCATTGGGCAACTCGGCCAATGCTTGATACGCCCAAGGCGTGCTGACGCCAAAGCCCGGATGTATCAGCAGCATCCCCTTCCCTGACAGTGCAGGAAAGGGTTCCACCGCCTGCACAAATTCACCCCGTCCGGTCGCTAAAGCCGGCTCATCCTGCAAAAAGAACGGCACATCGGAACCTAACCCTTCAGCTAATTCCTGCAGGTCCTCTGCGTTAAGCGGTGAACCAAACAATTCATTGAGCCCGCGCAAGGTGAAGGCCGCATTACTGCTGCCCGCGCCTATGCCGGCGGCTAAAGGGAGATTTTTCTGTAAATGAATCCGCACGCCCCCTACTTTTGCCTTTATCTGAAATGCGGTCGCCGCGCGGTGGACCAGATTGGAGGCATCCATTGAGAGGCGCGGATCATTGCAGCTTAGCTCCAACCCTTTCTCCCTGCGTTCCAACTGTAGTTCGTCATATAACGGCACCGGTTGCATGATGGTTTCGAGCTCATGAAAGCCATCCTCGCGTCGGCCGAGAATATTGAGCAGCAGGTTGACCTTGCAGTGAGATTTAAGGACGAGGCTCATGGCCGGCCTTATTCTTCATCCTCTTCTTCGGCCGCCTCTTTCTTGTGCCAGAACCACGCGATGAGGGTGCTCAATTCATAGAGCAATTGTAGCGGTACGGCCACGAGGCTGAGGGTGAAGGGATCGCCGGTGGGTGTGATCACGGCGGCGATGATGAGGTTAGCCACCACTGCGTACATGCGGAAATCTGAGAGTTTCTTATAATCGAGGATACCCACCCGCACCAAGAATAACAGGATGACTGGCATCTGGAATGCCAACCCCATGCCAACCATGAATTTGCAAACAAAGCTGATGTATTCCTCGGCCTGCCATTCGTCGGCCCCAAAACCAAGCATGTTGGCGAACCCAACCGAGGCCCAGAGGGCAACTTTCATGATGATGAGGTAGCAGAACACCACGCCCAACATGAAGAGACCGGCGCCAAAGCTGGATAACTTGAAGAGCCATTTCTTCTCGTTGATTCGCAAGGCCGGCAACACGAACTGGGCTAGGAAATAGATAACAAACGGCATGGAGATGGTGAGGCCGCCATATAGGCCGATTTTTAGCGCAATAAAGAATGATTTTAAGGGACCATACGCCTTGAGTTCCACCTCCCACGGCACGCGATCCGTACCATTAGTGTCCACGTGCATCTGCATAGAATATTTCGTCCCATTGACATCCAAACTACCGGGACTAGGGATCAGGCGTAGAGCCGTAATCACCTCGGTTTTATTAGCGTCTTTGACCAGCAATCCTTCCTCCACCCATTCTTTGAGATCGGATTCTCGAACGTGAAAGGCAACTCCTTCCCCCAGTTTAACTGGGATCATCCGTTTATCCGGGTTGGAATTTACCTGCTGGATTTGCTGGGCGCTATTCAGCGGGTATGTGAGAAACTTGACGATGTAGGGAGAACCGATCAGCGCGATGAGCATGCCCACCACGATAGCTACTACGACTTTCATGACCGTCCAGCGAAGGTCTTCCAAGTGGTCTAGGAACGGCTTTATCGGACCACCAAACCCTTCCTCTTCCTCTTCAGAATCTTGCTCATCATCACCGTAGCCCGCGCCATGTCCATAGCCGTAGTCACCATGATCATCTTCATGGCCGTGATAGTCATAGTCGTACTGGTACTCGTGTTCCTCATGGTGTTCGTGATGATAGTCATCATGATCATGATGGTACTCGTCATGATAGGGATCCTCGTGATTCGGACCGAGTTCGCCGGCTATATGGGGATCGTCGCCGGATTCGGCTTCTGAAGATTTTTCGAGGGTCGCGGGATCCTCTGCCTGATCGTCGCGTGCCTCTCCCTCAGGTTCTTTTTCCTCCGACTCGAAAGTATCAGGCTCGAGTTCCGGCTCGCTGGGTTCCGAATCCTCGCCTTCTTTTTTGTCTAAGTCCGACTTGGGAAATTCTGCCTCTGGAAAGTTTGAATTCGAAGCGGTGTCATTTGAATCGCCACCGAACGGCAATTCACCCTGATCCTCGGAGGAATCCGATAATTCAGGTGAATCGCCTGGGCGGGGACTATTTTCCTCAGGCGTATCGCCGTCTGGATGAGAATCCCCGGGATGATCTTCGGGGTCCTTGGGCATAGGAGAACAGGGAAATTAGGCCTTGGTCTCGGAGGAATCCTTCGCCTCCTCCACTTCCGCCTTGGCCGGCTTTGCCTCGCTGGAATCGGTCTTGTCTTCCTTTTCGCGGCGAGCCTGCTCGCGCTCGTAATCTTGGCGCTCCGCTTCCCGGTCCATCTCGTAGCTGATTTCGCTCGAGGCTTTCTTAAATTCGCGGATGCCCTTGCCGAGGCCCTTGGCCAACTCAGGGAGTTTCTTAGCGCCAAAGAGCAGGAGAACGGCCAGAAGGATAATGACCCATTCCCAACCTTGAATAAATGCCAGCATGTACGTGTTCATTAGTGAAAAGACGTGGGGAGACCTTAGCTTTATTCACAGTCTGTTGAAAAGCAAAAAAGCCCCGGTCGCCCGGGGCTTCGCCAAGGGGGACTTGGCGGGTGGATTAATTGGCTGGTCTCAACAGGACAAATTCGCCTCGGCGATTCTGGGAAAAAGCGGCCTCAGTCAAGCCATCCATGAGCGGCACTTTCTCCCCGTAACTCGTGGTACGTAGGCGATCCTGACTAATGCCTAGCCGAAGCAACTCATCCAGAACCGCCAATGCCCGGCGTTCGCCCAATGATACGTTGTAATCTTCAGTGCCCCGCTCGTCACAATGGCCCTCAATCAAGAGCTTGTGGGTAGGGTTTTGAATCAGATGCTGGGCCACCAATTCCACCTTCGGTAGATCGCTCGGCCGAACCGCGGTGCTGTCGTAATCAAATTGCACCATCTGCGCGAGGAACATGTCGCGGTCCTCCACTTCATTCCCGCTAAAGCCATTGCCCAGTGCTTGATTCAAAGGATCCTGTGGAATCTCCACAATAGTGGTTCCCCCACTGCCGCCAGTCGGATTACCGCCGGTCAGGGGATTCCCTCCGGGCAACGGGTTTCCTCCGCCCAAGGGTTGGGCTGGGCCCGGCACGGTGACGGTCTTCACGATTGGAGTCATGGTGGGAATCTTGGTGAGTCCCACCGGTTTCTGGCTTTTGCAGCCCACGCTCAACAACAGACCTAGCGTCAATGCTGATAGATTAAAGATAGTTCCTCGCATCTCCTTGTTTCTCCCTAATCCTCTTTGGATCGTGAATCGCCACGCTCTCACATAGCGATTGGATTCTGCGCCTCGCATAGCCGGCGGTCAAGCCGCGCGCACCGCTTGTTATTAACCCACCGTGAGCAACCTCACTCGCCGTAAGACCACCGTCCCGGCTTTTCAGCTGGGACGGCGACCTGCCAAATCAAGGCTCTCTGGAGTTCTTTTAGTTTTGTGGCAACTCCACCACGCCGGTCATCGGCATGAAGAGCACGAACTCGCCTCGGCGGTTTTGAGCACGAGCCGCCTTGCTGTCAGCCTCGGACAAGGGCACTTTTTCGCCCAAACTTTGGGTCCCTAACCGGTCGGCCGACACGCCCAAGCGAACGAGTTCCTCAGCTACCGTAAGCGCCCGCCGTTCGCCCAAGGAGAGATTGTACTCCTCGGTGCCCCGTTCGTCGCAGTGGCCTTCCACCAACAGCATGTGCTGCGGGTTTTGAATCAAGTGTTGCGCCACTTGAGCCACGATATCCTGGTCGCCCGGACGCAACTCGGAGCTGTCGTAATCAAAATGCACACGCTCAAAAATGTCGCGTTGCTCCTGAAAATTTTCCGGAATCGTCAATGGCGTATTGGGATCTCCATTATCCGTACCGCCCACGTTTGTGCCGGTGGTATTGTTGCCGCCAGTATTTGGGTTCCCTCCAGGCAGGCCGGTGTTGCCTCCATTTCCTGGCCCGGTGTTGGTATTACCGCCGCCGGTATTGTTTCCTGAACCGGCAAAGCTTGGGATGCTGGTCAGTCCGGCATTGTCGTTGGATTTACAGCCCACGCCGACAATTCCCAATAGGGCGGCGCAAGCTACAGCCTTGATATATAATTCTCCACGCATTGTTTTGATTCCTTGTTGTTTCCAGCCCTCCTTCGGCCGGATGATCGCAAGCGATCGGGGGTTTAGTTGCCCCATGCCGGCTGGGATGCACTGCCGGCAAAGGCTGGGAGAATTTTCACCTGTTTTGTGGGGACGTCAACAATTGCCAACTGCCTCTTATTCACACCCCTGCGAGTAAAGATAAGGTTGCGGCTGTTTGGTGCCCAAGTCGGCGCTTCGCCGGCAGCCACCACAGTAGCGGCTCCTCCTTGTGCGGGAACCACACAAACATTGAACCCTCCCATTGCCGCAGTGAAAGCAATTGATTTGCCGTCAGGCGACCAATTGGGCTCGGAAGGATTCAGCACACCATTGGTCGGAATGCGAATCATGTTGCCACCCTGCGCCGCCACTTTCACCAACATCCGTTTTCCGTTGGCACGCGTTGCAAAGCAAAGCCATTGACCATCCGGAGACCAGGTAACGCCATTCTCCTCTTCGCGGGTGACGCACATACGCCGTAGATTTTGCCCCTTGAGATCCTCCATGAACTTCCAACCCGGCGGCGCTACATACACATCCGGACTGCCACCACGGCTGAGGTTCATTGCCAAAAACCCCTGGGGCGACAATGCCCCTCCCGTGTTCAAACCACGATAACGCGCCATCACTTCGCGTTCACCGGTTTTCATATTTTGCTGAATGACCGTGGTGTTTTCGATGCCGCCCCGCTTCAACCAAGTGGTGTAAAACACCTTACTAT
>WTHG01000120.1 GCA_011523245.1 Verrucomicrobiales bacterium
CCTATTGATCACACTCATTATGTTAGGCGCCTTAATTCCCGGGGGGATTGGCGTGGGCGTTGCACTGTTTGCAGGCATACTCGAATCTGCCCAATCCGGAGGCCAGCCGCCCGTTATCATGGTTATATTAATAATCCTAAGTGGTTTACTGATGCTCCTACTGACAACGGTTCTCTATTCTATGTTAGTGTTTGCATTCCCACTGGCTTTGGATAGACGTATGGATGCAGTCGAAGCTTTGAAGGCTACTTGGCGGGTCACTAAGAAATGTTGGTTGAACTGCAGTCTTCTAATGTTGTGCGCCGTCTTAATCAATATAGTGGGAGTGCTGGCGCTTTGCCTTGGATGGCTAATCAGCATGCCGTTGAGCTTTGCCATGTCGGCTGTGGCCTATGAACAGCTCTTCGGGCGTGGTGTGCGCCAATGAAGTGGGTTTGCCTCATGGCGAATATGACGGTGCCCGGGGTGGGCTCCATGATCGCCAAACGTTATGTGGCCGGGGCAATTCAGGCCGTAGGGTCCGTGATTGCGTTTGTGATGGTGGGTTATTGTTTTTCGGAATTCTATGCGGCCATGAAGGGTTATTCGGAGAGTTTGGATGACCCGGATCAGATGGCTGAAGCCATGAAAGCGATCTTTGGTAAGATCAAGGGCCCGCTCATTGTGGGTGGGGTGGGGGTGTTGATTCTCAAGGTGACGTGGATCTGGGCGCAATTTACCACGGCTGCGGTGTTCAAAAAGGAGAAGGCGGCTGATCAGGAGCCAGACGGCCCCGATGAGGTGAAAGATGCCGAGACTCTTTTGCGCGATTCCTCGAACTGAAGGCGCACTTGTAGTACTACCTCGCGTTGCGGTCTCAGTTCAGTGTTAATTATCACATCAGCCTGTTTATAGACAGGTTCCCGCTCGGCCAATAACCGACGGATGGTGCCCAACGGATCGTCGCCCTGCAACAGCGGCCGGTGGCTTTGATGCTTGGTGCGCTCATGGATGGCTTCAGCGCCGGCCCACAGGCACACCACCAAGGCATGGCGCTTAAGGCTGGCCAGATTTTCCGGATCGACAATGGCCCCACCGCCAGTGGCAATCACTTGGCCGGTGCGCGTTTCCAGCTCGGCAAGCGTTTCGCGCTCCAGCCGGCGAAAGGCAGCTTCGCCTTCGGTGGCGAAGATTTCGGAAATAGGAATTCCCGCGCGCTCCTCGACCAGCGCATCAGAATCCACGAATTCAAATCCCAAGTCCTTGGCGGCTAACCGCCCCACGCTGGATTTGCCGCAGCCCATAAACCCCACCAACGCAAGGTTTTCAATGGAGCGTCGACCGGACATGATTGGAGCATGCCCGAAGAGTGCCGGCGGCGCACGCTTGTTTTCACCGAAACGTTTCGATCTGGCACCGACTGCCAAAGAAATTTGCTTTTCCGTCCGAGCAAGCCCGAGCATGATGCCCTTAGTGAGTGACGCACAGGATAGAGGCGAACGAATCTTTCGCGGTATCGGTGTGTCGCCCGGCGTAATCCGCGGTCGGATTGTGGTGATGGATCACAATCAGGGCGAACGGCCTGCCCGTCAACGACTGGAAACCGATCAGTTGCCCGCCGAATTGGAGCTTCTCCAAAACGCGCTGGCCGAAACGCGACGGGAGATTTCGGCGATTCAAAGCAAAGTGCAATCCGGCATGGGTGCCTCCGAATCGGCGATCTTTGATGCCCACCTGCTGGTGCTGGAAGATTCCACGTTGCTGGAGGAGGTAAAGCGCTTCGTCGAAACCGAGAAGGTCAACGTCGCTTATGCTTTTCATGAGGTCGCCGAAAAATATGCGCATGCCCTCGGCTCGGTAGAAGATGAATACCTGCGCGAACGCGCAGCCGATATTCGTGATGTGACCAGCCGTGTGCTCGAACATCTCACCGGCCATCGCTCCCATGATCTTTCGCACCTCACCGAGCCGTACATTCTCGTAGGACACGATCTCACGCCCTCGCAAACCGCCTCGCTGGACCGGAATCTCGCGCAGGGATTTGCCACCGATGTCGGCGGCAAGACCTCTCACACCGCTATCATGGCCGGTTCCCTGCGCATCCCCGCCGTGGTTGGCCTCAAGGCCGCTAGCGAAAATGTGTCCACAGGAGATTACGTGCTGCTTGATGGCTTCAACGGCGTGCTCGTCGTCAATCCCACGGACCAAACCCTATTTGAGTATGGTCAGCTGGAAAAAGAGCAGGAAAATCTGCAGGACAAACTTGCCGAGATCAGGGATGCACCTGCCATCACGCTTGATGGCCATGAAATCATGCTTTCAGCCAATGTAGAGCAAATTACCGATACTGTCGCCGTGGTTGAATGCGGCGCGCAGGGTGTCGGCCTCTTCCGTACCGAGTATTTGTTTCTCGACCGCAAAACATTGCCCAATGAGGAAGAACAATACACTAGCTACCAACGAGTGGCGAAAGCCATCGCGCCTGAGCCGGTAATTTTCCGTACCCTGGATATCGGCGCGGACAAGATCAGCCATGCCATTGGCGAAACTGATGAAGCCAATCCGTTCCTCGGCTGGCGCGCCATTCGCTTTTGCCTCGCGCGGCCCGATATTTTCCGAACTCAACTTCGCGCCCTACTGCGGGCCAGTGCCGGCGGCAACGTAAAACTCATGTACCCCATGATCTCCGGTGTCGATGAGCTCGAACAGGCAAACGAACTGCTCGAGGAATGCAAAACCGAGCTACGCACCGAGGGCGCGGCGTTCGACGAGGATCTCGATGTCGGTATCATGATCGAGATCCCCTCAGCTGTGCTCACCGCCAACGCGCTCGGGGCGCGCGCCAAGTTTTTCAGCATCGGCACAAACGATCTGATCCAGTACACCTTCGCGGTCGATCGACTGAACGAAAAGGTAGCAGATCTATATGACCCCACCCACCCCGCGCTGCTACGCCTGCTGCAAATGACCATTGATGCCGGGCAACACAACGATATTTGGACCGGGGTCTGCGGTGAAATGGCAGGTGATCCTGTTGCCGTACCGCTGCTCATTGGCCTTGGGGTCAACGAACTCAGCGTGGCCCCAACCATGCTTCCACAAATCAAGTACCTTATCCGCCGTTTAAAATATACCGAAACCCAAGAGCTCGCCCAGCAGGCGCTGCAATGTGAATCTAGCATGGACGTACTCGTGCAATCGCGTGCTCTCGTGCAGCGGTCCGCGCCGGGCATTTTCCATACAGTGCTTTGAACCCGTCATGAAACAAGTCATCCTCGCCGCAGGCTACGCCACGCGGTTGTACCCGCTCACCGAAAACACTCCCAAACCGCTGCTGCCTGTCGGCGGGCGGCCCATGCTCGAGCATGTCCTCGCCAGCAGCGAGGCCATTGGCGGCATCGACCACACCTACGTCGTCACCAATGAAAAATTTGCCGGCCAGTTCGAGGATTGGCGGGCAACCCAACCGCATCGCGCCTGCACCGTGGTCAACGACGGGACTACCAGCAACGAAGACCGACTCGGCGCTATCGGCGATTTACATCTGTTGATCGAACAACACGACATCGACGAAGACCTCCTTGTGATCGCCGGCGACAACCTGTTCACCGGCGACCTTAGCGGCTTTGGCGAACGCTGCCGCGAAACCCAAACCCCCGTGCTTGGCGTATACGATGTTGGTTCTTTGGAGGAAGCAACCAAGTATGGCGTGGTGGCCGTGGACGATGGCGGCCAGATTTCCAGCTTCGAAGAGAAACCAACCCAACCTCAAAGCACCCTCATCGGCATCGCCCTCTATTTTTATCCGCCCGCCGCGTTGGCAGAGATTCGTCGCTACATTGCCGAGGGTAACAACCCCGACCAACCCGGCAGACTCATCCAATGGCTGTATCCACAGCAACCCGTACACACCTGGACCGTCCCCGGCGATTGGCTGGATATCGGTTCCAAGGAAACACTGGAAGCCGCCGACGCCTTGTTTCGGCGTGCCGACGCTTGATTTCAGGCCCATTCCACGTAGGTTAAAGTAAATTCGCGCGTGAACCCCGTCGTTTCCCAAACCGACTCCTTCGTCAACCAGCTAAACTGGCACACCAACCAGTCTACGAAAGCGTTGGAGCAACTGGCCGGCGGCACGCGCCTGCAAGCCCCGCAGGATGACGCCGCCGGACTGGCCGTCGCCACCAAGCTCCAATCCCAGCTCCGGCAATTCAATGCCGCCGCCCGCAATCTCGCCCACGCCACCTCCTTTACCCAAACCCAAGACGGCTACCTGGAATCCGCCCAAGACACCCTCAACCGCATGGGCGAACTGGCCATTCGCGCGCAGGACGCCACCCTGAACCCCGACCAACGCGCCCTGTATCAAACCGAATTTCAAGCACTCAAAGACACGTTTAACGACACCCGCACAGCCGAATACAACAGCCACCCCCTCTTTGACGGCACCGCCCGCACCGTCGCCAGCAGCCCTGATGATCTGGTACAGCTCCCGGGCGTTGACCTCTTTACCACCGAACAAAACGCCGTCACTGCACAATCCACTCGGCTCGACACCCCGGCCCAAGCCCAAGCCGCCCTGCAGGAAATCCTGACCGCCACCGATCAACTGGCCACCGACCGTGCCGCCACCGGCAGCACTTTGACTGAACTAGAATCAGCCCAAGCCCGGCTTGTTACCCAAACTGAGGCCAGCACCGCCACCTTCAGCCGCATCTCGGATACTGATGTAAACGAAGTCATGACCCAATTAGCCCGCGAACAGTCCCTCACCCCAAATAATCTGTTCGCCCTCCAGCAGTTAAATTCGAATCAATCCCACCTGATTGATTTACTTGGGTAACATTCAAACTTTTCCCTATTTAAGGATCTTTGAGAGAAAGTTGGCATAGTTGCTGCTGCTTTCAGGCAAGGATATATTCTTAGACAGGGAAAAAATGGTTATTAACTCCAATATTGAGGCTCAGCGTACTGCCGGCAATCTTCAAAGAAGTCAGGAAGCCATGCAACGGTCGCTGAACCGATTGAGTTCGGGTTCCAAAATTGTGAATCCCTCTGATGATGCGGCAGGTGTGGCCGTAAGTTCCCGTCTTGAATCGGAGTTACGGCGTATGGAGTCGGTGATGAATAATCTCTCCCACGCCACATCGTTCACGCAAACGCAGGACGGATACCTGAAAAACATGGATGCTGCCTTCACTCGGATGAGTGAGCTAGCCATGTTGGCCAGTGACGGCACCAAGCAGAGCTCCGACCGGAACCTGTACGACGAAGAATTTCAGCATTTAATGAGTTACGTTCGGTCGGCTCGAGCAACAGATTTTAATGGAGTCCCTCTATTCAATGGATCAACCGTAGACGTATCCATTGATGAAAAGGGCAATAGTTTTGCGATCGGAGGAATCGATCTAAATGCCTCGGTCTATGAAAATGCCATCAAAGAACCATCCTGGCAGTTAACTAGCCAAGTCTGGGCGACTTCCACATCTGGGTATGTGACTAATCAGAGCACATATCAACTGGAAACTACCGCTTACAAACTCTACACAGATCTATATTATAATGATTCTACCACACCCAAATGGTCCACAACCGACAATGGGGGCACGCCCTATTCTGCGGGTAGCTGGGTGATGAATGATGGTTCTACTATCAACGAAAACCCGCCGACTAGTTCAGTGAGAACCTATTCCACAGGCGATTTTACAACTGATAATCTAGGTGACCCCAACTTAAGTAATGGTTTATTTACCGCAACAACTCACTACAAAAGCCATTCAGCAGGCAGCTTTCTAAGCTCAGACCCAACAGCCACGGGAGATTTAACCAATTCACAACGCAGCGTGGTTCCCGCCGGTTACTACGTCGCGATTGACCCCACGAGCACGGGCAGTTCACAAGATACTGCGGCAACAGCATACCAAATCGGCCAAACGGTTAGCACCGAGCAAGATTTAACCGGTAGCGCCACCAGCCAAAGCGGGGTTTCGCTTACGACTCTGGATAAAGCTAGTTCCGCACTCTCTCTGGTGATGAATGCCATGGAGCAACTCCGGATAGACCGCGCCTCCTTGGGAGCGATTTTGCAACGGGTAGAATATACCACCACACAACTTTCAACGAGCAAACACAACCTCACCCAGGCAAAAAGCCGAATCTCTGATGTGAATGTGGCCGAGGAAACTACCCGCTATGCCAAACAACAAATTCTTGTTCAATCTGGCACGCAAATGCTGCGTGAAGCCAACAATCTGCCTCTAACAGCATTGGAACTCCTTAAATAAAGTATAATACCCCTTAAAACTAAAAGAGTTATCCAATTCAGTTAGGGGAAGCAAACAACCGGTCGGTCCAAACTTTTTGGATCGGCCGGTTGACTCCTTTTATAAGTAAGCCCATCGCGGCGGTTACCCTCTGGTACAATTTTTCATAAAAAATCCTTCACTTTCCTCATTTCGAGCCGAATAGTTAACAAAGCCCCGTGCATCAACCTCAGGTTACCTGTATCCTGAGGTAATTTTGGCGCAACAATTACGTGCTGGGCTGGTGCTGTCTTGTGA
>WTHG01000418.1:0-2925 GCA_011523245.1 Verrucomicrobiales bacterium
ACTACGGCCCGTACCTGACGCATTCACTGGAGGTGAGCGGGGCGGGGATCGTGAACAAGGGGATTGCTATCCGGCTGGACGCGGGCGAAGGCGGGGTCTCCAAGGGCAAAGCATTTATGCTCTACGACACCGATCTGCTCAACTGCGCGGTGGGTTGGAGTGGCGGATTCATCGACTGGCGCGGCATCGCGATGGATGGTCGCCATAACGTGCACGCCTCCATTCGCGGCGACCAGACATTCGCCAATCCCGTGGGGCCCGGCTGGCGCAGTCCGGCGGGTAAATGGGAGGACACCGTCCGAGTGCGCGGTCTGGACAAGAAACCCTATGGGCCACTGCCGCGAACCTGGGCGCATTACAAAGGCCTGTATGTGCATGGTGACAAAGTGGTGCTCAGCTACACCGTGGGCGCGCGCGGCGTGTTCGAGATGCCTTCGCTGCATGGCGACAATGTCTTCATCCGCAATCTTCAGATTGCGCCGGGCACAAGCGAGATCGTCATGCAGGTGGCGCAAGGCACGGACGCCAAGCCGCTCAATGGCAGTCGCAACATCGTGCAGGTGGGCGGTGCACAGGCAGATCAACCGGTGATTGCCGCGGCCGTGCTGGGCGAAACGGGCCTGTGGGATTTGAAGGATGACAGGAATTTGCGCCTGCGCATTCCCGCGGCCACCAAGGCGCATCGCCTTCGCGTGTTGATTTGGACCGGCCCGGCGGCGGACGTAAAGGGCTTTGCCAAGGCCGTGGCCACGGTGCAGTCCGAGGATGAAGCGCCGAACCTGCTCAAGTTGACCCAGGGCGGCAAGGCACAATGGACTGAAACGGTGGAAACCCAAATTCAGGCCGGACTCGATCTGGGGCCGTACGCCACCGATACCTTCCAGCTGCCGGACGATAATCCGTGGAAATCCTGGATGCGTTTGGGCGGATTCGATTTCTTCAAGGACAACCGCCGAGCCGCTGTTTGCACATGGCAGGGTGATGTGTGGATCGTGGAAGGGCTCGATCTGCCGAAGGGGAAGCTCACCTGGCGCCGCATAGCCACGGGTATGTTCCAACCGCTGGGTTTAAAGATTGTGAATGAGACCATCTACGTCTGCTGTCGCGACCAGATCACGCGCCTGCATGACGTCAATGATGATGGGGAGATTGATTTCTACGAGAACTTCAACAACGACCATCAGGTCACTGAGCATTTCCATGAATTTGCGATGGATCTGCAGACGGATGCGGAGGGCAATTTCTATTTCGCCAAGGCCGCGCGCCATGCGAAGGACGGGCTCGTGCCGCATCACGGGTCGATCATCAAGGTAAGCAAGGACGGCTCCAAGAGCTGGCGAATTGCCAACGGCTTCCGCGCGCCCAACGGCGTGACCGTGAATGGCGATGGCACCTTTTTCGCCAGTGATCAGGAAGGCCATTGGATTCCGAAGAACCGCATTAACCTGATCAAGCAAGATGGGTTCTACGGTTACATGGGCTCGTATGTGCCCGGCCGCGATCCGGAGGATTACGATCCGCCAGTGGTGTGGATCCACAACAGCGTGGACCGCTCGCCGGCCGAGCAGCTTTGGGTGACCAGCGATAAGTGGGGGCCACTGAAGGGCACATTGATCAACCTCAGCTACGGCACCGGCCGACTTTTTACCGTGCCGTACGAGGAGGTTGATGGCGTTCCGCAGGGCGGAGTGAGCCGCATTCCGCTGGGCGAAACGCCTACGGGAGTGATGCGCGGCCGCTTTCATCCGGTCGACGGTCAGCTCTATGCCTGCGGTCTCTTTGGCTGGGCCGGCAACAAATCGCATCCGGGCGGTTTCTATCGATTCCGCTACACCGGCAAGCCGTTGCATGTTCCGGTGAAATACGCCGCCAGTAAAAAAGGAGTGAGCCTCACCTTCAGTGAGCCGCTTGATAAAGCCACCGCTACCGATGCGGGCAGTTACGCTGCCGAGATGTGCAACTACCGTCGCACGCGCGGCTATGGTTCGCGCGATTATAAGGTGAGCAATCCTGAACAGCAGGGCCGTGATCAACTTGAGATTTCCAATGCCACGCTCAGTGTCGATGGCAAAACCATTACGCTGCAAATGCCTGACTTGCAGAAGTGCATGACCCTACGTATCCGCTATAATCTCAAAGGTGCCAAAGGAGAATCTGTGCGATCAGAAATCAACTGCACGATCAATGTCTTGAAGTAAGGTGGCAGAACTCTAAACGCCCGATTGACTAAGCCGATACGTTTCTGAGATTTATCGTCAGTGTGTTGCCTCACTAAACTAAACAGTTTTCTTTTGGGATGGATGTGCGCCAAATCAAAGGAGATGAGGTTGCCCTTGTGTCCGATGTGACCTGTGGGGGAACGGGCAAGGAGTACTGGAAAACCTTTATTCCAGATCCGGTCACCAATAGCACGACCCCAAGACCGCGACCGGATTAATTGCCCTCATCCGGCGTCTCAAACTGTTGGCCAATGTGTTTGTTGCCGCGGGCGCGAGCGAGGGCTTGCTGGCGTTGGCGTTCGCGTCGGCTGGCTCGGAGTGAGTCACTGAGATCGACGGAACAGCGTGGACAGCAGACGCCTTCCTCGTATTCGGGCGAATCCATGTCCTCAGGCTTGAGTGGCCAGCGGCAGCCAAAGCAGACGCGGCTCTCGCCTTCTTTAAGGCCGTGCGTTACGGACACGCGATGGTCGAAGACAAAGCATTCTCCTTTCCACAGGCTGGCGTCAGGAGCGGTCTGTTGCAGGTAATTCAGGATGCCGCCCTGAAGGTGGTACACGTTTTCAAATCCCTGTTTCAGTAAATGCGCCGAAGCCTTTTCACAGCGGATACCGCCGGTGCAAAACATGGCGATCTTCTTATGCTTTGCTTCGGCCAGTTGCGATTGCACGTAGGCATTCCATTCGCCGAAGGTGGCGGTGTGCGG
>WTHG01000418.1:3025-6532 GCA_011523245.1 Verrucomicrobiales bacterium
CGGCCAGTTGCGATTGCACGTAGGCATTCCATTCGCCGAAGGTGGCGGTGTGCGGATTAATGGCTCCCTCAAACGTGCCGAGCTCCACTTCGTAATCGTTGCGGGTATCAATCAATAGCACGTCGGGGTCGCTAATCAGCGCATTCCAATCTTCCGGGGCGATGTATTCGCCCACGGCATCATTAGGGTTTATTGACGGATCGCCCAGCGTTACAATCTCTGGGCGGATGACTATGCGCAGCCGGTGGAAGGTGTCGCGGTCAGTTTCGCATTCGCGATGAGGTATGCCGTTGAAGCGTTGGTCTGCGCGGATGAATTTCAGTACGGCATCAACGCCCGGCTTGGACCCGGCAATCGTGGCGTTCAGTCCTTCGGTGGCGAGAATGATCATGCCGCGCACTTCGTGGGTGCGGCATTCAGATTCCAATCGATCACGGAATGTTTCGCAGTCGGGGAGATCCACGAAACGGTAAAAGGTGGCAACCGTCTGCGGCATGGGTCAGCGACGTTCTAGGGTGAGTCGGTCGACGTTCGGGCCGCTGGCACCAATGGATTCCAGGCGGATTTGGTTTTCGCCCTTTTGCAGCGCGGCTTCTGTGATCAAATCTTTCCAGCTCGTCCAGTCGCCTGTGTCATTGAAGGGGAGCGATTTTTGAATCACCTTGCTGTTGATCTTCAGGGCCAAGGGTCGGTTGCCGCCGGCGAGGGCGTAGCGGAAGGCGAGGTGGTAAGAGGCCGCTTCGGGAGTGCTGACGATCCATTCGAGGTGCTCACCGGATTGGCCATTGAAATCGGCATATCCCTTGCCCGAAAACCCGCCATTCCGTTTGTCAAAGCTCGGTCCTTGCCTGCCGGCGAGAGCGGCATCCAATGCCTGCGGGGAGCTCGTCAGTTTCACCGGCTGCGCTTTCACTGGCTTGGCCGTGGAGCCGCCGCCAGATTTGCCGGCAATCAGATGCGGTGCTTTGTCGTCACCATTGGTGAGGGTATTTAGGGTGTAGCACACAAAGGAATTCAGCGCAGGCGTCTTGTCCTTGGCGGTGACGTTCTTGAGGGTCAGTTGGTACACATAGCCGGGGTTCAATTTATCGAGTGCCAGCGAAACAGTCTTACCGTTCTTGTCCATCTCTAGGGTGGTGACGGCAATGGCTTCCTTGCCGAGTTGCGGGGAGCCGTAGCTTTGGTGGTATTTGTAGTAGTATCGCTGAAACTCAAACTGAGCTGCTTCCACGTTGCCTAGTGGATGGGTGAAGGTGAGGTCGAAGCCGCGCTTGGTGAGTTTCATGCCGACCAATTCCATTGGGGTTTTGCCGGTCCAAGTAACGCGCTGCAATCCGCTGCCGCCGGCCCATGAGAGGTGGGTGGAGCCCGTCCAGAGACTTCCGTCGGGCGCGAAGGCAAAGCGATGCATGCCGCGGTGTAGGCCGCCGCCATCGATGAAAGGCAGACAGGCACCTTGCGTTTGGCCGGCCACTTCATCCACTAACACTCGCAGGATGCGTGGCCGATTCATTTCGCCAACGAGCAATTGCCCTGCGAACGGGCCGAATTTTCCGTCGGTGGTGTCGGTGAGCATTTGGGTGGGGCTGTTGGCCATGCTGCCCTGCGGAAAAAGTACGGCGGCGCGCTGGCGCTGGGCATCGAATTCGGCCGGTGGTACCTTGAGTGGATTACGGCCGACCTCCCATTGCCCGGTCCACACCAGACTCGCGGGGTGACCGTAAAAATTACCTTCTTTTACATGGAAGAGCTTACTGGTGCCGAGCCAGTCACCCTGGTTATCGCTGACCCACAGGCGACCGGCGCTGTCGAAGTTCACGCCATTCGGGGAGCGAAAGCCTGGGGAGAAGGGCGTGGTCTTGCCGTCCGTGGCGATCTTCAGAATCCAGCCGCGGAACGGGGTGGCGGAGTACATGCGACCAGAACCGGCGCGGTGGTTTTTGTAAAACTGCTCGCGGGTAATGCCGTAATGGCGGAATTCTCCTCGGATTTCTGGGCGAATACTGGCGCCGCTGGAGGCGAGGTTGAGGCCGACGTAGTAGTTGCCGGCTTTGTCTCGCGTGGGGCCAAAGGCGAATTCGTGATAGTTGCCGGTCATGCCAAAGCGATCACTAAGAGTCTCATAATGATCGGCCGAACCATCGCGATCGGTATCCCTCAGGCGCGTGAGTTCGGGGCGTTGCATGACCACCAACGTGTGGTTGTCTTCGGCCACGATGCCCAGCGGCTCGTGCAGTCCATCGGCAAAGAGCGTCCATGTTTTGGTTTTCGGTTCGTATGTGTATACCTCACCGCGATGGAAACAGGCGGCCAACCGACCGTCTGGCAAAATGGTGAGCCCGCCAATCTGCGGATCCAGCCCCTTGGGCGCGGCGATGTTCTCAACCTTGTAATAATCATTCACCGAAGCCGCCTGTGTGGCGCCGGTGAACAGGAGTAAACCAATGCTGAACAGGGCGTATTTCATTTTCCGTGTTGATGCCGGTGAGTGATGGTGAAGGCCTTGGCCTGGTTCGGGGACAATAGGGCAACGCCATTGGTCATCTCCGCATCGATTTCCCCATGGCCAGGCGTGACGCGCAGCGGAGAGGCGATTTTGGGAATGCGGAACTGCCGGGTGATGCCGGTACCATCGGGCAAGGCGGTGATATGCTCGTACACATCCAGACCATTGAGTGTGTAATGAAATTCCGGGTGTCCTTTGATTTTTCGGTAGCCCTTGAATTCCATCGTTTGCGGGTCACGACCGATCTGTAAGGGCGCTGTTTTAGGGGCGGTCCAGAATTTATTGCCGATTATCTTGGCCAGTCCGTTGCCGTTGCCACGCCAGACGGGCATGGGATCGACGAAGCCACCAATCCACGCATAACGTAGGCGGCAGTTGCCGGCATCCCAGCAGTAGGAGACGCCGTGGGGCAGGGCCACGGCAATGGCGGCCGGGGAGGCGTCCGGCATGAAAATGCGGTACATCAAGGGGCGACGATGTGGCCAGGCGTGCAGGTTGCTGTTGGCGCCTTTGGCGCGGGCCATGGGCGGCACATGATTGTCCTTGGCCAGATCGGGCATGGACTCACCCACATACATCGCGCCGTACATCAGCAGCCCGTGGCCGGGTAGGGTGCAGACATAGGGATAAATACCCTTGGCCTTCGGTGCAGTGAACTTCAACACTGCCGAGGTATTCGGCTTAAGCGTCGGGGTTTGGGTGAGAATCGCGGGGTGCTTGATGATGCGTTCGGGATCTGGGGGCAGGGCAATGGTGGCCTGAACCACGGCCATGCGCTGGCCGGGCTGGGTGAACACCAGATTGTGCGCCATGTCATCGGGGTTTTTGAAAGTCAGTTCAATTGCCTGTCCCGGCTCGGCGGTGAAGCGAGATTTATCGAACTGCAATCCGGGCACCGTGCTGAGCGTGAGCTTCAGCGGTGCGGAGGAAAGGGAAAGGGCGAACGTTAAAAACGCGAGAGTAAGCGGGCGCATTTTATTGTTCAACGATCCACACGTTAC
>WTHG01000479.1 GCA_011523245.1 Verrucomicrobiales bacterium
CCCCCAAGCGGCAGCGGTGGAAGTGCGGCTCCCCCGCCCAGTGGCAGCACGCCCCCGCCGCCTTCAGCCGAAGGCGAAGCGCTTGCACCGGAAGATGCGGTGATGGATGAGCCGGAGCACGGCAGTTATTCGGCTGGGTTTCTTGCGCAGACCATTGATAATAAAATGGCCCAGCTCCGCGGCACAACGAACAGTTTCTTTCTGGGGATCAGTTCACAGAACTATAAATTCGTCGGTGATATCTGCTTGTTGGTGGTAGCGGTACTGTGGCTGGGCACGAGCGCCTGGGATGAATTTAAGGGTGATGAAGCCGAGAATGGCGGTGAGGGGGATGCCGTCGAGATGGCGGAAAAGGCTGAGGAAGACGCCAAGAAGAAAGAGGAAGATGCTGCCACCGCCGCGATCTTTGCCAAAACCATCAAGCCGCTCTTTCAGGAACGCTGCTACGAATGCCACAAAGGAGAAGGCGCCAAGGCTAAGCTTGACCTAAGCATGTTCGAAGATGATGAGACCACTGATCTCAAAGGTATTTTCAGCGCAATCAATAAGGGTAATTCCGGCCAAAGCACCCTGCTTCAGCGCATCAAGGATACCAATGACCCGATGCCGCCAGAAGGGAGTGGCGAAATGTTTACGGCCGAGCAAGCCGATGAATTGGCCAAGTGGATCGATGGCGGCGCGCCGATTCCGGAGCCTTCGATTGACTCGGACAAAATTGTCTCGATCGTCACCATGCTCTTTAAAGGCATCCTACCCATCGCTTTCATCTTGATTTTGCACTATCTCACCGGCGTGCTCTTTAACGCCGGCGATGCCTTGATCAAATCCACCCCCAGCCGACTTTCGGCCAGTGGGCTGATGAAGGCGATGGCCTTGGTCGTGTTGCTTTCCGGCATTGCCGCAGCTGCCGCGGGAATTGTATATGGCGTTCTTGGGATCATGGATGGATTTAGCGAAAACTGGTTGAGTATTCTGGCCAAAATCGGCGGGGGCGTGTTGATTTACCTCTTTTGCGCTTCCTTGGCGCGCCTGTGGCTTAAGCCCGCGCAACTCAACATCAAGATCGGTGCCGGCAATACTGCTGGGGATGAGGCTTTGGGCATCATGGCCATGTTTTCCAAAACCATGCTCAAGATCGCGCCGATCCTTTACGGTATGGCTCTCATCTTTTGCCTCTTGTTTGCACTGATGAATCTGGTGGCGAAAGACGATATTGAGTCAGCCACTTCCCCGGCTGCCCCCGTCGCAACGGAGGTCGCGACAACCGAAGTGGGTTTGTTCAAATCCATGAGCAATCTCACCAAAGAAACGCTGACCGATGCCATTTCCTACTTTAAGGAATCCCCTTTGCCTGTGGCTAAAAAGTACCTGGATAAAGGTTCCGTGTTGAAGATAGCCATCAAAATTCCGGTGTACCTGTTTGCCTACTTCCTCTTCAGCTATGTGCTGGTAGAAGCCTTGCGCGCGCTCTTCTCTCTACCGGGCCGAAGAAGTAGCTAAGCCACCATTTCTTCTTCCGGCGGGGCAAAGGTGGTCAGGTCAATTCCTTCCACCGCGGCCTTGTATTCCTCGAAGCTAGGTGTTCTTCCCAGGATTGCTGAAAGCACGACTACCGGCGTGGAAGATAGCAGAGATTCTCCTTTTTTCTGTTCGGAATCCTCTACCACCCGACCTTGGAAAAGGCGCGTGGAAGTGGCCATGACGGTATCCCCTTTGGCGGCCTTCTCCTGATTACCCATGCACAGATTGCAACCGGGCCGCTCGAGGTACATCATGTTTTCGTACTCCAAACGAGCGGTCCCTTTGGGGTCGTCATCATTGAACTCGAATCCGGAGTATTTCTGCAGTGTATCCCAATCGCCCTCCTCTTTGAGTTCATCAATGATGTTATAGGTTGGTGCGGCCACGATCAGTGGCGCATTGAACTCAACGCGACCCTGCTGTTTCTCCAAATTCACCAACATCTGAGAGAGGATCTTTAAGTCTCCCTTGTGAACCATGCAGGAACCCAAGAACCCTAGGTCGACAGATTTCTCGCCCTTGTAATAGGAGAGCGGGCGAATCGTATCGTGGGTGTAACGCTTGGAAACGTCATCATTATGAACATCCGGATCCGCAATCATCGGCTCAACCACTTGATCAAGGTCCACGGTAAATTCCGCATAATAATTGGCGTCGGCATCGGGAGTTAGGGCCGGCTTGTCGCCGGAACGGATTTCTGAGATGCGCTTCTCCGCACTGTCTACCAAACCTTGAAGCACCTGTTTCTCATTATCCATCCCCTTCTTGATCATAATCTCGATGCGGTGCTTGGCGATTTCCAGAGACTCGATCAGGGTATCATCCTGCGAAATGCAAATGGAGGCCTTGGCCTTCATTTCCGCGGTCCAGTCGGTGAAGGTGAAGGCTTTGTCGGAAGGCAGGGTTCCAATGTGAACTTCAATCACCCGCCCTTGGAACACGTTTTCGCCGCCAAACTGATCGAGCATTTGATCCTGCGTGGCGTGCACCACATCCCGGAAATCCACGTAGGGTTTCAGCTCGCCCTTGAAAGTGACTTTTACAGATTCAGGAATCGGCATCGAAGCCTCGCCGGTAGCCAGCGCCAACGCGACCGTCCCCGAGTCCGCCCCGAATGCGACGCCTTTGGACATGCGGGTATGGGAATCTCCGCCGATGATGATTGCCCATTCATCCACGGTCAGGTCGTTGAGCACCTTGTGGATGACATCAGTCATGGCATGATATTCGCCATCGGGATCGCGGCCGGTGATCAGGCCGAAATCGTTCATGAAACTCATGAGGCGCGGAATATTGGCCTGCGCTTTCTTGTCCCAAACGGAAGCGGTGTGACAACCGGATTGATAAGCCGCATCAACAATCGGCGAAATCACAGTCGCCGCCATGGCCTCCAATTCCTGTGAAGTCATCAGACCGGTGGTGTCCTGTGAGCCAACGATATTTACCTCCACGCGAATGTCTGATCCGGCATGCAGCACAACATCATCGGCTACGCCGACGGCGTTTCGATTGAATATTTTCTCCACAGCTGTCAGCCCCTGGCCATCGTAAGATATCTCTTTGGAGGGGGCAAAGACCGGCGTTAATTCCACTCCTAGCGTCTTGGCGGCAAAACTTTGGAGTTTTTTGCCGAAGACCACGGCATACGATCCGCCGGCTTTAATAAACTCCACTTTCTGCGGTGTCAGGGCGGGTGAAATATCGATAAGCTCTTGAGAGCCATCGTATAATTTTTTGTCCGCCGTGTTGATGGTCAAGACCGTCCCGGTGTCCACCGTGTAGACCTGCTCCAGTTCGGGATCCCCGTTTTCATCGAGCACCGTGTTGCCCTCGGCATCCTTTTTCTTTTTCCAGTTCTTCAGATCAATACCGATACCGCCCGTCACACTCACCGTCGTTAGGAAGATCGGGGAAATGCCATTGGTTCCGGCCACGACCGGGAAGATATTTACGAACGGCACATACGGGCTCGCCTGTTTGCCGGTCCACAGGGCGACATTGTTCACACCCGACATGCGGGAAGACCCCACACCCATCGTCCCCTTCTCGGCCACCAACATAACGCTCTTGCCTGGATGCTTTTTCTGCAGCGCCTTGATTTCATTTTGTGCCGCCTCGGAGATCATGGATTTGCCGTGTAATTCACGGTCCGACCGCGAATGCGCCTGGTTACCGGGGGAAAGTAAATCGGTGGAAATATCCCCCACCCCTGCCACATACGTTACCACCTCAATCTTCTCCGGCACATCCGGCAGTTTCGTAAAGAACTCCGCTTCCGCATAACTTTCCAAAATGTCTTTGGCGATGTTACTCCCTTCATCATAAGCTGCCTTCAATCGCTCGGTATCCGCCTCGTATAGAAACACTTGCGTCTTCAGCACGGCCGCCGCCTGTTCGGCGATCGCAGCATCCTCACCTAACGCAAGATTCAACAACACCTCAATGGAAGGCCCACCTTTCATGTGAGATAACATCTCAAAGGCAAACGTCGGTGATATTTCCTCCACCTCGGTTTTCCCAAGAATGATCTCCTCCAAAAAGCGCGCCTTCTCACCCGCAGCACTGGTCGTGCCCGGCAAGGTATTATAAATCAAGTGTTGCAATGAATCGGCGCGATGCTCGTGATCCGTATCTTTGATTTGCGTGATAATTTCGGCCACCAACGCACCGCTATCGATCGGCTTTGGGCGTAACCCCTGCGTTTTGCGCTCTTCAACTTCTGCGACGTACTCCTGATATATGCTCATACTAAATTCGTGAAATTAGACCAATAAGGTATTCCCCAGCGCGAATGCCGGGATCAAACGAACCGTATCCACTCATTCGGTGCACTGAAAATGCGAAGAAAGATCGCCCCTGTCAAGGGAGCTACTCGATCCAGATTTCGGTGACCACCCCTTTCTTGAAACGAAACGTGGCGGCATCAAACATCCGCCCATCGGTGGGATCCTGAATGCGCAGCCCTTTGTAAGTCCAAAGTCCATCATCGGTCACATCCGGATCCCCAAACACCGTGCGGATGGTCTTCAGCGGTTTATCTCGATAAATGAGATCAATACGATTGGGGCCGCTGATCCGATTCCAGAGGATTCGGCGCCCTAGGATTTGTTGCCGTTGAGCCACGGAGGCAGCGGACTTGAAGGTGCCATCCAAATTCCAACCCGCCACCACCTTGGGCACTCCATCCCGGTTCCATTCGCGGTGGGATACCAATCTGCGGTTCTTGTACATTTTCTCGCTGGCAATTTTCCCATCAGGCCACCAACTCCTCCACAGGCCCTCAGGCACGCCATTGTTGTAATGCTCCTCAAAACTCTTCTCCCCTTCCGGCCACCAGTCAATCACCGGCCCGTGCTTCACGCCCATCCGGTAAGTGGTGAGGTTCTGGCGATTGCCGTTTCGGTAAAAGTAGGTGGCGTTTCCATCAAGCTGGCCTTCATGGTATTGAAAGGCTGAGCGAGGTTTGCCGTTGGGATACCAAAATTGAGTCAAGCCATGCTGCTTTCCTTCACGGTAATAAACCAACGAAACACGGGTGCCATCGAAATGCTTACGCTCGGCCTTGCCGGTGTAAGGTACACTTTGATTCGAGAGATACCAAAGCCCATCGGATCGACGTTCCACAGCGCCTTCCTCCGTGCCCCACGCCAATACCGTTAACCATAGCAATATCAATCCACCACGCATCACTATCCTCACCATTCAATCTACCTCAATGAAGGCCATTATTCAAGATGACAAAAAAAGAGGCCCGAAGGCCTCTGCAAAGTTTTGCCAAATCTGGCGTGCCAGCCTAGTTCAGCTTGGCGAGCGTTTCTTTCACTGCCTCAAAGTTGGGCAGCTCCAGCGGCGTCGCCGTTTGCTCGGCATATTGCACAGTGCCTTCCTTATCGATTACGAAAGCCGCCCGCGCGCTCACGCTGCCCAAGCCGATGAGGTCGTCAAGCAACACGCCGTAATCCTTGGCCGTCGCCTTGTTTAAATCGCTGACCAAAGTGATGCCAATATTTTCCTTCTCCGCCCACTGGCCTTGAGCAAAGGGGCTATCCACGCTGATCGCGACCACGTCCGCATTCAAGTCAGTGTAGCTGCCCAAGCCGGCTGTGATGTCGCACAGCTCACCGGTGCAGACCCCCGTGAAAGCCAACGGCACAAACAGCACCACCGTGTTTTTCTCGCCGTAATTGGAACTCAACGTCACATCCGAGAGGCCAAAATCATCTTTCTCGCCGGGGCCGTTGCTGGATTTGAGGGTAAAATCTGGGGCTTTAGAGCCAACTTCGATAGCCATAATATTTCTTTTATTCGGTTGGAAGCGGTCTTATAGGCGCGCACTTCGAGGGTGTCAAACCGCAAAATCAGACCAAGTGATGTCTTTACTTTTTATAATAAATATCTTAGGGTAATTCGAAGGAGTATATTTGGGAATGTTAAGAACAAGGGGTTTTACGTTAATGGAACTTTTGGTGGTCATTGCAATTATAGGCATCTTGGCGGCGTTGTTACTTCCTGTACTCGCAAAGGCCAAACAAAAAGCTCGCAAGGCTAAAAGTAAAAGCAACCAACACCAAATTGGAGCCGGTTACACCAGCTATTTAGGGGACAATGACGGATGGTTCCCTATAGTCAACGGACCCGCGGGGGTAGGAGGAAAACAAGGAACTGCAACTTCTCCAAAAGGTCCTTTACCCGCCTTGGTCGCACAATTATATGGAGCCTCAATACCTGAATCAGAACGGCCTTTAAATCCCCATGTTGGTTCTCCAGAGGTGTTTCATGATCCCAGCGACATTGGAGGAGGAGCCTATAACGTTGATAGTTGTTGGGAGCAATTTGGCAATAGCTACCAACCCCAAGTCGCTGATGACATGTTCAGAGTACAACGTGTTTTGGGGGAGAAAAGTGAAAAGCCCGGAACCTATGCGGGTGACTCAATGCATGAATCCGAATTAATTAGAACTGATAACAAAATAATCCAAGGGGATTGGAAC
>WTHG01000266.1 GCA_011523245.1 Verrucomicrobiales bacterium
GAACGCAACAATTACCTCGCCGCCATAAACCGGCAGGGAAAAGTGTTCGGTCTGGCGGTGATTGACCTTACCACGGGCGATTTTCGGACCACGGAAGTGGACTCCACTACCGCTCTCCAGACCGAGCTGGAACGGCTGAAGCCGGCCGAAATAGTGCACCCTGCTGAGGAAAATCGCCTTTTAGAGGCTTTGGGCGGGATTCGGGCGGTGATCAATGAACACGAAGACTGGGTGTTTGCGGCGGATTCGGCGGAGTACACCTTGCGCGATCATTTTGGTGTGCAATCGCTCGATGGATTTGGCCTGAAAGGACGCCATGCGGCCGCGGGCGCGGCGGGCGGTGTGCTCCATTATTTGGTGAACACGCTGCGGCGCGATGTGGCGCATTTACGGCCGCTGACGTTTTATCAAAAGGGCGAGTTTCTCACGCTGGACGGCACCACCTTACGCAACCTCGAGATCCTCGAACCGCTCTCGCGCGATGCGCCGAATGCCGCGTGCTTGTACAGCGCGATCAATCAAACCGTGACGCCGATGGGCGCACGCCGACTCCGCGATTGGTTAACACAACCATTGTCTGACGGCGCCACCATTCATGCGCGACAGCATGCCGTGCAAACGTGGGTGGAAGACTGTGCGCGTCTCGAACGCTTTCGTGAACGCCAGCGTGAAGTACGTGATTTGGAACGCACGATCACGCGTCTCTCCGTTGGCACCGGCAACGGACGCGACTTGTTAAACCTGCGTTTGGCCATCGAACAATTTCCGCACCTGCGTTCGCTCATTGATGACACATTAGGTGAAGTAAGCGAACTCGAGTTGCATGATGCTGATGATATACCGTTGCTGTCGCAACTGGCCGAACAACTCGAGGAGATGCCGGATGTGGTGGCGTTGATTACGCGTGCGATTATCGATGAACCGCCGCTTGCCCTGCGCGATGGCGGCATCATTCGCGAAGGGTTTAGTCAGGAGCTCGATGAACTACGCGACGGCGCAAGCGAAGGCAAAGAATGGATCGCGCAACTGCAGCAACGCGAACAGGAGACCACCGGCATTCCGTCATTGAAGGTGCGCTTCAACAATGTGTTTGGTTATTTCATTGAGGTAACGAAGACGCATCTCGACAAAGTGCCCGCGCATTATGTGCGCAAACAAACAGTCGCCAATGCCGAACGGTTTATCACCGATGAACTGAAGCAAATGGAGGATAAAGTGCTCGGCGCACAGGAACGCAGCCAGAAGCTCGAGTACGAACTCTACCTGCAGGTGCGCGAGGCCGTACTCCAGCATTTGCGCACCATTCAGCAAGCCGCCGAGGCCCTCGCACAGCTGGATGTACTGGCCGGTTTTGCCGAAACAGCCCGTTTACACGGCTATTGCCGGCCGACGGTTGGCACCGAAGGGGTGTTAAACATCCGCGAGGGCCGGCATCCGGTCCTGGAGCAAACGCTGGTTGATGAACGGTTTGTACCCAACCAAACTGGGCTCAATGGAGAACGCCAAATCGCCCTGATCACCGGCCCGAACATGGCCGGTAAAAGCACCTACATCCGGCAAGTGGCTCTGATCGCGTTACTCGCCCACACGGGCAGCTTTGTGCCAGCCACGGAGGCCCGCGTGGATTTGCTCGACCGCATCTTCACGCGCATCGGCGCCAGCGATAACCTTTCGCGCGGGCAATCCACTTTCATGGTTGAGATGAGCGAGACGGCGAACATCCTTCATCATGCCTCCGGCAACAGCCTGGTGATCCTGGATGAAATCGGGCGCGGCACAAGCACCTTTGATGGCCTCAGTCTTGCGTGGTCAATCGTGGAACACCTGCATCAACAACTCGGTGCCAAGACCCTGTTTGCCACGCATTACCATGAACTCACCGAACTCGGCAACCGTCTGCCACGCGTGTTCAACCTGAATGTCGCTGTGCGCGAGTATAACGATGCCGTCGTGTTTCTCCGCCAAATTGTGGAAGGCGCCGCGGACCAAAGCTATGGCATTCAAGTCGCGCGTCTGGCCGGTGTGCCGCAACCGGTACTCGACCGTGCCAAGGAGATTCTGGCCAACCTTGAGGAAGCCGACCTCACCGCCGCCGGCGGTCGACAAGGCGATATCAATCCCAAAGCGGAACGAAAGAAACTGCGTGATCTCACCCCATCGCCGCAGTTGGATTTGTTTGGCTAATCCTCTTCGGGAACGAGCTTGTAGAGAATCATCAAGCCAAAGTCATTGCCCTTCTTGTCATCTTCGGTGTACTGCACCGGGTGCACTTCCACCAAATTTTCCTCATCAATGCTGCTGAGGAATTTGGAAACCTCATCATCAAAACTCTTTTTTGCCTTGGCGCATTCTGAACGCAGAATCGTCTTCACAGAAAGCTTATGCAACGAGGCCGCCTCGCGTTCCAATGTAGCCGTCGTGCCGCCACCAAAACCAATGACGATTTCATCGGCAGGTGTGGGTTTGGCCTCACCGGACGGCGCGGCGGTGGAAGGAGTAGCTTCCGGTTTGGGTTCAGCAGCCGGCACTTCCTGCTGCTTGGCCGGAGGTTCAGCTGGCGGCTGGGTGGGCTTCGCGGCGGGATTGGATTGTGGCGGCGGGGCCGGTGCTGGTGCCGGCTGAGGGGCTTGCTCTGTTGTCGGAGCAGCTCCACCGGCTTTCAAGGCTTCGGCTTCCTCCGCGGTGGGAAAGTGAATTTCCTGCCCACAGCTGCCAAGCGGACAAGGGTAGCACCCACCTAATTGGGCGTTGATCTGCCCGAGCTGCGTTTCGTCCACCGCCACTTCATTAGAGCAATGCGGGCAGGTGATGGTGAACATGCCATCGGCAAACTTGGCGGTCTGATACTTCATGATTTCAAACAAAGAGGGCGACAGCCGGCCCCGATTTCTCCAGCAATCTAGCCGAGGAATACGGTCTCAGCCAGCCCAAAGCGGCTATTGAGCCACCCGGCGCACTTTGGCACCAAGCTTCTTGAATTTGGCATCGAGATTTTCGTAGCCACGGTCAAGGTGGTAGATTCGGTTCACGCGCGTCGTACCCTTGGCCACCATACCGGCGATCACCAGGGCGGCACTGGCGCGCAAATCGCTGGCCATCACCTCGGCGCCAGAAAGTTTCTGTACCCCATGCACGATGGCGCTGGGACCTTCGATGGATATTTCCGCACCCAACCGCTCTAATTCTTGCACGTGCGTGAAGCGGCTTTCAAAAATGCGCTCGGTGATGATGCTGATGCCAGGGGTTTGCGTCATGAACGCCATCATCTGGGCCTGCACATCGGTGGGAAAGCCGGGATGCGGCAGGGTGGTTACGTGAACGCTGTGCAGGCCGCGACCGCGTTTGAAGGTCAGGTTGCCTTTGGATTGCTCTACCTTCACGCCGCTTTCGCGAAGCTTCTCGAGCACGGCCTTCATGTGATCCGCACGTGCACCTTTCAGGGTTACCTCGCCCTTGGAGGCCACGCCGGCAATCGCGTAAGTGGCCGCCTCAATACGATCGGGAATCACCTCATGCTCGGTCCCGCCCAGCTCCTTGACCCCAGTGATGGTCAAGGTTGGCGATCCAATACCATGAATCTGCGCACCCATGCTGCTGAGGAAATTGGCGAGGTCCACGACTTCAGGTTCGCAGGCCGCCTGCTCGATCACTGTAATGCCTTCGGCCAGAGTAGCCGCCATCATCGCGTTGGCAGTCCCCAACACGGTGGGACCGGCGCGGCCACCCAGAAACATTTCGCCTCCCACAAGTTTACGGGTTTTGGCAACGATGTATCCCTTGTCAATCTCCACCTTGGCCCCTAGGGCTTCCATGGCTTTGCGATGTAAATCAACCGGGCGCGTCCCAATCACACAGCCGCCCGGCATGGAAACGGTCGCCTTTTTCAACCGCGCCAACAATGGGCCCAGCACGCAAAGTGATCCGCGCATTTTACGCACCAACTCATAATCCGCAAAATCGCGCACCTTGGCGGCCTGCACGGTGACGGTGCCACCATCAATGCTTGTACGAGCCCCGAGGCTTTCAAGGATCCGACACATGGTCTTCACATCAGCCAAATTGGGAGCATTGTGAATGACGCAAGGTTCGCGGGTCAACAACGTGGCCGCCAGAATGGGTAGCACCGCATTCTTAGCTCCACTGATTTGTACTTCGCCGTGCAAGGGCACGCCACCTTTGATTTCCAAACTATCCATGGGGGAAAACTCCTGAGAGAGAACTGTTCATGAATTGTCAGCCGAGGCAACCACGATCCGTTCGATGTTATTCAGATCGGGCAGGACTTCCAACACGCGGCCGCCTTGGGCAGTGATCAATTCCACCACTGCCCCAGCCTGGCCATCGCCTACTTCAAGCAGCAGACGCCCGTCCGGCTGCAAGCGCGACAGGCCATGCCTCGCCAAACTCCGATAAAAATCCAATCCATCTGCGCCGCCATCCAGCGCCAAACGAGGATCATGGTCCCGTACTTCGACCTGTAAGGATTCTATTTCTAAAGAGGGAATGTAGGGCGGATTGGAAACGATGACATCGAACAAGCCTACACTTGGTAACGCCCTCAGCGCATCGCCTTCGTGAAAAGTAATCCGATCAGCCACCCCATGCCGCTCGGCATTGGCGCGAGCCATGTTCAGGGCGGCCGGGGAGACATCGAGTGCGTGCACGATTGTTTCCTTGGCATGTACCGCTACGGCAACCGCCAGGCAACCGCTCCCTGTCCCAACATCCAATACCACCGCGGACTCCTTAACCGCGGCCACTGCCCACGCGGCTTCCGCAAGCAACTCGGTTTCCGGTCGTGGCACCAATACCGAGCGATTCACTTCAAATTCCAGTCCACAGCACTGAGCGGTACCCAGTATATTTTGCAGCGGAATGCGGTTGGTACGTCCCGTCAATAGGGATTGCCATCGTTGTATTTGAGCCAACTCCAGCGGCTTCGCCCAATGCAACGGCAGCGCGGGCCGGGAGCATCCAATTACATCGGCCATCAGCCATTCGGCGTTGGCCGCGGCGTTTTCCACCCCAGCCCGTTCCAAGGCGGTCGTCGCTTCCTGAAGGGCTGTGCGGATCGTCACAGGCGCAGATTGCAAATTGCGGGGAGATTCGGGAAGGGAAAAGCGTCCAATGTCCGGGTTGACTCTTGAAAAACCTAAACCACGAATCTACGCTTGCCGCCATGAGGAGTCAGTTGAAAATAACCACTTGGATAACTGCCATCGGCTTGGGTGCTTTCCTCATTGCCGCTCAGGAAACGACACCCACCCCCGAGCCCCCAGCTCCAGCGAAATCCAAACCGAAGAACGCATTGAAAACCGGTAAAGCTCCCAAAACCAAAAAGGCCCCGCCCCCCGCTTCCGGCACCACGGGATCTGACCGATATTTCCTCGAACAAATCCGCCAATTACGCGGCGAAATGGAGGAATTAAAGGGAGCGTACAATTTGCAAATCCGTAAAGTGATGGTTCTGGAAACCGAGGTGCGCACACTGCGAACGGCCAATGAAACATTAAAGCGCGAGAATGCCTTAAAGTTTGCAAGCAATAAATCTATCGACGAATTGGCGACCAAGATCATGGAGTTGGATAAGAACCGGCGTAACGATCTGGATGTCACCAATAAGCAAATCGATGCCATCCTACAGACCGTCAAAAAACTCGCTGCTGCGCCACCCCCCACCCCACGGCACAACGGCAGTACCAATACGGCACCAGCAAACTTCAAGGCACGGGAGCATGCTGTTCAATCCGGTGAATTTCTCAGCACTATCCTCGCCGCCTACAACGCCGCCTTCAAGGCGGAGGGATTATCCGGCCGCGTCACCCAATCACAAGTACTCAAGGCTAATCCCGGACTGGACCCCAACCGCCTTTTGGTTGGCCAAAAGCTGCTCATTCCGTTGCCTGGCGAAATCAAGTAAGTGAAATATCTGCGCCGCATCCACCTGTACCTGGGTTGCTTTATTACGCCGTTGTTGGTGGTGTATTTGGTTTCAGGCTTTTATTTCATCCTGAATCCGGAGCGCCAAAAGGATGAGGGCGAAGCTCAATCGCTGATGCAAAAACTTTGGTGGATGCATACCGACCAGCAGTGGCCAAGGGGCGTAAGTGAGGAAATCGATCCGCTGGCCGAAGACCAACCCAAAACAATCACCACTTGGGAAGCTGATACCACGCTCTTCAAAGGATTGGTTTACCTAATGGTCGTTGTCGCGGTGATCTCCATAGTTATTGGACTGATCCTAGCGTTTCGCTCGGCTAAGGATAAAAAGCCGGCCATCGGCGTTGTTATCGCGGGCATTATTATTCCTGTCTTATTTCTGGTAACCGGCCAGAAACAAGTGCAAGTCCCGAATCCGTTCCATCCGGATAATGTCGATCTCGGCCCCGGACCGGGACTACCTCCTCCAGGAAGTGACATTGGCACCACAGGGCCCGGGCTTCCGCCGCAACCCCCCGGCACTGACGATCCTCCTTCAATCCTGCCGCCGGGTAATCCGGAAAATT
>WTHG01000270.1 GCA_011523245.1 Verrucomicrobiales bacterium
GATAAGGGCGGGGGTGGCTGTTCCGGTTGTGTCGGGCGGTTGGGTTCGGCATTGGAATAGGACAGGCCGGCGGCAGTCTTGATGATGAACCATACCATGATTGCCAGAATCAGCGACATGACCTTCATTAAGAAATCGCTCATGCCCTTGGATTGTGAATCGTCTGCCATGGGTTAACGGGGATCCGGCCGGAGTTTCTTTTCGATGAGATCTAAGATGGCCCGCAGTGAAACGCGTAGTCGCTGCAGTGGGGTAATCGTTGGTTTTTCCGTTGGGGTATCGGATTTCAATTGATCGTTCAGAAAATCCTTGAGTTGCTTGAGGGAAACCTGCCGGTGCAGGGCGCCGTTGTGGCAGTAGGCGATGTCGCCGGTTTCCTCGGATACAAGAACCACGATAGCATCGGTTTCTTCGCTTAACCCAATGGCTGCGCGGTGGCGTGTGCCAAGAGTATTATTAATATCAATGCGCCGGGTGAGCGGGAAAATACAGGCGGCATACATGATACGGTCGCCCCGCACAACGACGCCGCCATCGTGCATGGGGGAGTTGGGAAAGAAAATGGAATTTAACATCTCCGAAGTCAGCGCGCTATCTACCAGAACGCCGCTGCCGGTTTCTTGGTGGATATCTACGGAGCGCTCGATGGCGATGATGCCGCCGGTGCGTTGCCGAGCCAATTGGTCGGTGGCCTGCACGACCGCATCGACATCCAACGGACTGTCTTCGTCTGAGGAAAAGATGGGCAGGTTGCCTAATTCCGCCAGGAGCCGGCGTAGCTCGGGTTGGAAGATGATGAGGATGGCCACGGTGGTGAACAGGAATAATTGCTGGAGCAACCACCGGAGCACCTGCAATTCCAACAAAGCAATGAGCGTAGTGATGCCGATCAGAATGAGAAAACCAAGCACTACGGGCCAGCCTCGTGAGCGTTGTAGAAAGGTGAAAATATAGTAAATACCGACGGCCAGCGCGGAGATCTCCACCAATGCGCGGAGAATCCAAAGCCAATCCAGTTTCAGCCATTCCCAAATGCTGATCAGGAAAGGTGGGATTTCGGCGGCTATATTAAGGCTTTCTCCGTCCATGAATTAGTGGATGGCGTTCCAAGTTTGCAGTGCTTGATTGGTTTCCTTGACATCATGCACACGGAGAACGGCGGCTCCGGCTTCGGCGGCGCGACAGGCGCACGCCAGACTCCCTGCCAAACGGTCCTCCACTGCGGCGCCGGTGAGATGACCGATAAACGATTTGCGCGAGGCGCCCACCAACAAAGGCCGCTTCATCTTTTTAAAACGCTCCAATCCAGCGAGCAACGCCAAATTATGCTCAACCGTTTTGCCAAATCCTATGCCCGGATCGAACAGTACCTGGTCCGCATTTAAGCCGGCCTCGTTGAATCGCTCCAAGCGTTCGTCAAAAAATGCGCGCACCTCGCTCACCACTTCGGTGTACGCCGGCGCGTCCTGCATGGTTTGCGGTGTGCCCTGCATGTGCATCGCCACGTAACCCGCGCGGGCAGCAACGGCAATTTGCCACATTTGTGGGTCTGTGCGGTTGGCGGCAATGTCGTTGATGACCACGGCTCCGGCAGCCAGAGCGGCCTCGGCCACGGCGGGTTTCTGGGTATCAATGGACAAAGCGGCGTCGGTTTGATCGGCGAGCTGTTCGATGACCGGAATCACGCGGGCCAACTCCTCAGCCTCGGTCACCGCGAGTGCTCCGGGCCGGGTGGATTCGCCGCCGATGTCGAGGAGATCGGCCCCCTCCGCGGCGAGCTGCAGCGCGTGCGCTACAGCGGCTTCTGTGGTGGCGTGTTGGCCGCCGTCGGAAAAGGAATCGGGCGTGACATTGACGATGCCCATGATGAGCGGGCTGCGCGGGAACTCCCACGCGCGTTCGCCGGCGCGCCAAATCATCTTAGTACTCGCTGCTTTCTGGCGCCTTTTCGATCAGTTCAATCTCGTAACCTTCCGGCGCGTCGATAAAAGCAAAGCCACCGCCGCTGTCTTTCATGTGTGGGCCATCGGAATATTCCACGCCGAGTGACTGAATGTGTTTTTGGAATTCCACTAAGCTCTCCACCTCAAAGGCAAGGTGCGTGAGATCCTCTTGGACCTGCACGCCGCCGCTGCTAGGGTAGCTACATAGCTCGATCTCCTCATCGCTATTGGGCGTGGCGAGAAACACTAACTCAGAGCCGCGCGGCGATTTGTGCCGGCGCGTCTCCGTCAGCCCAAGAATATCCTTGTAGAATTTTACCGAGGTCTCCAGATCATCCACTCGATAGCGGGTGTGCAGTAGTTTTTTGACAATGGCCATGGGCGAAGGATGCCCGAGGGGCGTGGGCGGCGCAAGGTTTGTGACTTGGTCGTCACGCGTTTACGCTTGATTGTCGGAGTTGGGGCAGGCTGAATCAGTTTTTGAGCATGTTACGATTTGGCTTCATTCTCATGGGGTTGCTGGGTTCCTCATGGGCGGCGGTTGCGCCACCCCCACAAATGGAAACCCGCGGTGTTCCGGAGATTCCGGATGTGTTGGCTGAGCAAGCCGCTCCATATTTGCAGGTGCGGCCTGTACGTTTTCAGGATTGGCAGCTTAAGGGCACGAACGCGACGATTTTAATTTCTCAACGCCCGCCCAAAGGCGAGGTGAGCCAGCTGCATGTGTTGAATAAACCCAAGGGGAAGCCGCGACAGGTTACCTTTGGCCGTGAGCCAGTGCGGGGGGCGGCCTTGAATCCGGTGAATGATCGGGCGCTGATTTATCTTAAAGACGAAGGCGGGAGCGAACGTTATCAGGTGTTTCACCACAGTCTGGCGACGGGGAAATCTGTGCGGATCACTGATGGTAAGAACCGTCACACGGGCGCGCATTGGTCGCCCAAGGGTGATCGGGTGGCTTACTTCTCGCCCAAACGCAATGGGCGAGACAACGACATTTATGTGGCCGATCCCTTGAAGGCGGGTAGTGAAAAACTGCTAGCCCGCTTGAATGGCGGCGGTTGGTGGATTGAAGACTGGTCGCGCGACGGAGCCTTGATGATCCTAATGGAGTACATCTCCATCAACGAATCGCGCCTGCATATTATCGATACTATGAGCGGAAGCTTGTCGCCACTCACACCAAAATTGAGTGTGCCGGTCAGTCATCAGAACGCGCGTTTTGATCCTAGGATGCGGTCGGTGTATTTCAGCTCGGATGACGGGTTTGAATTTCAACGACTTACTCGATTGGATTTGAGCACTGGCGAGTACAAATATTTTCTGCCGCAAGTTCGCTGGGATTTGGAGGCGATAGAGGTGTCGCCTAATGGCCGGCAGTTGGCAGTGGTAACCAATGAGGGTGGTGCCAGTAAATTGCGGTTGATTGATTCGATGACCGGCGAGCTGTTATGGAATCCAGAGATGCCGGCGGGCGTGGTTCATCAACTACGTTGGGCTTCGGAAACGGAGCTGATGTACGGCTTTGATTGGGCGCTGTCGCCGGGCAAAGTTGTGCACTTGGATGTTAGTACAAAAGAGCAGTTGACATGGCTTGATAGTGATCTGACAGGCATTAAGATGGATCAATTGAGCCTACCGCGCCGGTTGGAGTGGCGCAGCGCCGATGGTAGCCGGTTTGATGCCTGGGTGTATTTGCCTGGTCGCATTACGGACAATCAGTTTTTACCTACCCAACCAACGCGCCCTTCGCCGGTGGTTGTCTGGTTTCATGGCGGACCGGAAAGCCAGTTCCGCCCGCGCTTCATGGGGCGTTACAATTTTTTAACCACCGAGGAGCGGATGGTTCTAATCTGCCCCAACGTGCGTGGCTCGCGCGGGTACGGTAAAAAATTTTTAAAAGCCGACAATGGCGAAGAACGCGCCAAAGTGCTGCTGGATATTGAGCGGATTTACAATGCTGTGGCCGCCAACCCGTTGTGGGATCAAAACCGGATTGCGGTGATGGGCGGCAGCTACGGCGGCTTTATGGCGCTGCACAGCATGGTAAACCTGAACAACTTTGTGCGTTGTGGCATCGATGTGGTGGGTATTTCCAATTTCGTGACCTTCCTGGAAAACACCAGCGACTACCGCCGCGACCTGCGTCGGGTGGAGTATGGTAACGAGCGCCTACCTGAGATGCGGAAGTTTTTAGAGGAACTTTCCCCACTAACGCATGTTGAAAAAATCACGCGTCCCCTACTCATCGTGCAAGGGGCCAATGACCCACGTGTACCGGCCAGCGAAAGCGCCCAGATCGAGGCGGCTCTGCGGAAGAAAGACATCGAAACGTGGTATTTACTGGCCAAGGATGAAGGTCACGGATTTCGCAAACAGGTCAATCGTTCCTTCCAATTTCTCGCGACCGTTCAATTTTTGCGGCGGCATTTGTTGGGATCCGATTAGTGGGTTGGCAAGGGCGGGGTACTGACGTACAACGCACCCATGAAGCGGCCACGCAATTTTGCCAGCGACAATAACTCGGGCATTTGCCCTGAAGCTTGGGCGGCACTGGAAGAGGCCAATCAAAACCACGCCCCGGGCTACGGTGATGACCGTTGGACCAAACAGGCGGCCGACCTAATTCGTGAAGTATTTGAGACTGATTGCGAAGTCTTCTTTGTCTTTAACGGGACAGCAGCCAATTCCCTCTCGCTGGCTTCCACCTGCCGGAGTTATCACAGCATCCTATGTCACGAAAATGCTCATGTGGAACAGGATGAATGTGGTGCCCCTGAATTTTTTTCCAATGGAACTAAAGTACAGTTAGTTCCCGGTGCCAATGGCCGGATGACACCTCAAGGAATTGAATCGGCTGTTCTTAAAAGGACAGATTTACACTTTCCCAAAACCCGAGCGGTGACGCTTACGCAAGCCACCGAACTGGGCACCCTTTATCAGCCTGCCCAGTTGCAGGCCATCCATCGTGTGGCAAAAAAGCATGAGCTCAAAATTCATATGGACGGGGCACGGTTTGCCAATGCGGTTGCCCAACTTAAAGTCGCCCCCAAGGAAATCACCTGGAAAGTAGGAGTGGATATCCTCAGCTTTGGCTGCACAAAAAACGGAGCGCCTGTGGGTGATGCAGTGGTATTTTTTAATCACGATTTGGCCCACGAATTCGAATGGCGCTGCAAGCAAGCCGGTCAATTGGCTTCCAAGATGCGCTTTATTGCGGCTCCCTGGGTTCATCTCTTGCGCGAGGGCGCATGGCTGCAGCATGCGGCGCATGCGAACAAAATGGCGGCCCGTTTGGCCCGCGGCATCAAACGCATCCGCGGCCTGAAACTAATGTTTCCACGGCAAGCCAATGGCGTATTTGTGGAACTACCCGTCGCGGTAATCGCTGCGTTGCATCGGCTTGGCTGGCACTTTTACACATTTATCGGGGAAGGCGGCGCTCGTTTGATGTGTTCGTGGGATACGACTCCAGAAGACGTTGATGATCTATTAGCTGATCTAACTGAACTTATGGCTAACCGAAAAAAGTTGCCCGCTCCCAAACCGGGGCAGGTGCAGAATCATTAGGAGAATTTTTATGAAAATTGTTTATGCAATCATCTTAAGCGCCTGCTTCGTGGGTGCGGAAAACAAAACAGAATTCTATAAACCCATCGTTAAAGATGTGGAGGGGTGGACGATTGCGGTGGAGCCGCGGTTGCTGGCGGAGGACAACCAGGCATTGGCCGACCAGTGTCTGGTGGCGCTGGCCAATCATTTACAGCGGGTGAAGTATATTTTGCCGGAAGAAAAATGGAAGCCGCTACAGAAGCTTCCGATCCGCTTGGAGCTCCACAACGAGCGGTTGAGCTCGATGCAATATCACCCCAGCGTGCACTGGCTGCGCGCCAACCGGCATGATCCGGCGCTGGCCAAGCACGTGCACATCCCGCGCGCGCGGGCTTTGATTGATCGCGGCATGTGGGCCAAGCATCCGTACGTGATCCTGCATGAACTGGCGCACGCGTATCATGATCAGGTGCTCAGCTTTGAAAACAAGGACATCATCGGCGCATACGAGGCGGCGAAGAAAGAGGGTATCTACGAAAAGGTCCTGCTCTATACCGGCCGCACGGTGAAGCATTATGGGTTGAACAATCATAAGGAGTACTTTGCCGAGAGCACCGAGGCGTATCTGGGCGTGAATGACTTTTATCCCTTCGTGCGCGCGGAACTGCAGAAGCATGATCCGCGAATGTATAAGGTGATGGAAAAGGTGTGGGGGCCGGTGCGTTAGGCCGAGTCCTACCTCTGGAGCTCATATTTTCTCCCCTCCAAATTTTGGGCGTGAACCATATTTTGATTCGTAAAAGTTCACGTACACATTGATCAAAGATGAGTCTCCACCTATACTCCAGTCGGTTTATGGGAATGATACGGATTCTATGCATGCTGCTGTTTTTTGCGGTCTCATTAGGCATGCAAGCGGCTGAGGCGGAGGGTTTTGCTAAACAGTTCCTTGAGTCTCATTGCACTCGTTGTCACGGGGAGGAAAAGCAAAAGGGTAAGCTGGCTCT
>WTHG01000249.1 GCA_011523245.1 Verrucomicrobiales bacterium
ATATTGATCAACTCCATTTGACACTTTAAGGTTGGTCGTTAGGGTTGATATTTATGAAAAATCATACGGCATCCTCCCTTTTAATATTTTTTGCAGTCGGCTCAGTATTGTGGGCAGAAGACACACCAAACAAAAATCAGCTAAATCAAGATCCATTGGAGGATTTCCGCGGTGAAGATGTTGAGGAAAACTGGATGACAGTGAATGACAACGTAATGGGAGGGCGCTCTAAAGGAGGGTTTTCTGTGAAAAGGGGTAAGCTGCTTTTTTCAGGTTCAACCAATACGAATGGCGGCGGGTTTTCTTCCATCAGAATGAAACCTAGGGAAATGGATTTAGCCGGCAAAAAAGGCGTAGTAATTCGTTTCAAGGGGGATGGTCGTACCTACAAGTTTGATGCCCGCATGGGGAGAAGCTCCATAGCTCATAGGGCGGATTTCAAAACTGAAGCTAATCCCAAGGGATGGCAGACAGTGCAAATTCCTTTTGCTGACCTAACAGCAACTTGGCGAGGTATGCGATTACCTCCTGAGCGGGCCAAGCTGGATGTGGAAAAAATCAGCGGTATGGGCTTCATGATTTACGATAAAAAAGATGGCCCATTCGAACTCAAAGTTGATTGGATAAAGACTTATTAATCATCAGCGCTAGCAGTTTTTGTGGGTTGTGCCCTGAGCCATGAGGAAATAGATTCCCTCGGTGACGGTTCAAAAAAAGCTCAGTGCATTACTCCTGTTTCTCTCCCTAGCAAACTCCCTGTTTTCACAGGATACAAAGAAAGAGTTTGATCGGAGCCCTCAGAACATCGGTTCAGTGTTGGTATTTGCAGGCACGGGCTGGTACCGGCACCCGGAAGTAGCGGCGATCAGTGGATGGCTGGCGCGGCAGGCTCCGGCGTTGAAGATGCAGGTGGATGTCTCCGAAAACCCGCACGATCTCCTGACCATTTTGCCGAAGTACAAGGTGCTGGTGCTTAATAATAACACGGAATTAACAGCGATATTGGATGCCCGGCATCAGGCGGCTGTGCGGGATTGGTACCTAAAAGGGGGCGGCATCGTGGCCCTGCATGCCGCGTTGGTGAGACAGACCGAATGGAAATGGTTTAACGATTTGGCTGGTTGTGATTTCGACAGCGATTCGGAATACCTCGAGGCTCGTGTGGTCGTGGATCCGAAAGCCAAGGACCACCCGACCGTGCGCGGGCATGGGATGAGTTTTAGGTATAAGGCGGACTGGACCAATCACGATCGAACGGTCACCGGTCTTAAGGGGTTTCAAGTGCTGTTGCGGGTGGACGAATCGAGCTACGATCCGGTGCGCGATTATTTCAAAACACGCGGAGGCAAAGCGATGGGCAAAGACCATCCGATTGCCTGGCTGCATACCAATGACGGCGGCCGCTTTTTTTACACCGAGCTGGGGCATGACGTGCGTTCACTCAATACGCCGTTCGGCCGCCAGCATGTTAATGAAGCCATTCGCTGGGCCGCCGGGTTGGCGCCTTTGAGCAAGGTCGGAAAGTAGATGCTTGCCACCCGCATCGGGCTACTCCACCTTTTGTTTATGAAACAATTTTTGTCCATCCTCTGTGTGGCGTTGTTGGCGGGTTGCGTGGTGATTCCAAGCAAACAGATTTCCTTCAACGACATCAAAATTGGCATGCCCAAGGAAGAGGCCGTGAAGATTCTAGGCAAACCCGGTTGCGTATCCGCCAAAGGAAACGTTGAGCATCTCTATTACAATGAATCGGCTTTTTACATCGGCGTTTTCGGTGTGGGCAAAGTTCGGGACCGGGACCGCGAATATGAAATGCGGTTGGTCGACGACAAGGTTGTATCTTTCGGTGAAGTGGGTGAATACCTCGAAGGCAGCGAGCCGGAAGAGGACAATTAAAAAGAGGCTGAGCGGGGCGTTCTCGGGAACGGAATCACATCGCGCACATTGGCCATGCCGGTGGCGTAGATGAGCGTGCGTTCGAAGCCGAGGCCGAAGCCGGCGTGGGGGACGGTGCCGTATTTGCGCAGGTCGCGGTACCACCAGTAATCGGCCTTGTCCAAATTCATCTCGTCGAGACGCGCGTCGAGCACGTCGAGGCGTTCCTCGCGTTGGGAGCCGCCGATGATCTCGCCGATGCCGGGTGCCAGCACGTCCATCGCAGCGACAGTTTTGCCGTCGTCGTTCATGCGCATGTAAAACGCCTTGATGTCTTTCGGATAATTCATCACCACCACCGGCCGGCCGATGTGTTCCTCGGTGAGCCAGCGTTCGTGTTCGCTCTGCAGGTCCATGCCCCATTTTACGGGGTACTCAAATTTGTGCCCATCGGCCACGGCCTTTTCGAGACGCGAAATGGCGTCGGTGTAATCCATGCGCTCAAAGCTGGCATCGACAAATTTCTCGAGCCGCTCAATACAGCCCTTGTCCACGCGTTGCTGGAAGAACGCCATGTCATCGCCTCGCTCATCGAGCAGTGTACGGAAAATGCTCTTCAAGAAATTTTCGGCCAAATCGGCGTCATCAGAGAGATCTGCAAAGGCGATCTCTGGCTCGATCATCCAGAACTCCGCAAGATGCCGTGAGGTGTTAGAATTTTCCGCGCGAAAGGTCGGCCCGAAGGTGTATACCTTGCTCAAGGCTAGACAGTAGCTTTCCACGTTGAGTTGGCCGGACACGGTGAGGTTGGTTTCTTTGCCAAAAAAATCCTGTGCAAAATCAATCGCGCCCGCCTCCGTGCGCGGCAGGTTTTCCAGATCCAGCGTGCTCACGCGGAACATCTCGCCCGCGCCCTCGCAGTCGCTGCCGGTCACAATTGGCGTGTGAACCCAGTAGAATCCGTTCTCGTGGAAATATCGATGAATGGCATTTGCCACGCAATGCCGCACGCGGGCCATTGCGGAAAAGGCGTTTGTGCGAACGCGCAAATGCGCTTGCTCACGCAGGTACTCGAAGGTGTGCCGCTTGGCCGGCATGGGATAAGTTTCGGGATCTTCCACCATGCCTACCGCCTCAATGCGCGCGGCCAACAGCTCGACGCTCTGGCCTTTACCCTCCGATGCAACCACCTCGCCTTCGGCAATAAGCGAACAGCCAGTAGTCAGATTCTGTACTTCAGTGGCATAATTCTCTAGTTCACCCGGCGCCACCACCTGCACAGGTTCGAAGCAGGAGCCGTCGTGTAGTTGCACAAAAGACAGGCCCGCTTTGGAGTCGCGCCGTGTACGTACCCAGCCACGAAGTCGTACCCTATCGCCCACCACCACGCCATCCTGCGCCAGCAATGCCGCCACAGAAACCAGCCGGGAATCCTCGTTCATGTGCGGAGAATACCGCGCGGAAGGCTCAGGAGTCCAAGGTAAGTTTTGCGCACGGTATAATTCAGTATATCAGATTCAAAATATTGTTGAGCCTAATGCGGAATGAATGATTTTACATTCCTTAAGTTATTGATCCATTGGGGCCCCAGGAAGTGAGATCTTCTCACATTAATATAATGCATCCAACGCAGATTGTGACAGTCAGTGCTGTTAGTGCAGCGAAGATGTAGTCGATTGGTCCAGCTTTCATATTCTTATCCTCCATGGTCTAAACGTAAGCTTGTCGTGTGCCAATTTCATCAGGTTGGCATGGTAATAGCTTTCATTGTTTTTCAATAATGAATGAATTGAATTCATACGCTAATAACCCCTTGGATAGTCGCCAGTTACGGGCCTTTCTCATGCTATCGCGCATGGGTAGCTTCACGAAAGCAGCCAAAGAACTGCACCTTACACAGTCCGCTGTGAGTCATGCGATTAAAGCACTGGAAGAGGATGTGGGCTGTCGCCTTTTAGACAGAGTGGGGAAAAAGGTTCTGCTGACACAGGCGGGCGAACAGTTTTTCCAGCGTGTTGAAAAAATCTTTTGCGAAATGATTATCGCGCGTACGGAGTTGGATCAACTCGGCGAATGGGGGCGGGGCCGTTTGCGCGTTGGCGCCAGTGCGGCCGCCTGTCAGTACATCCTGCCGTCGGTTCTCCGTGAGTTTAAAAAAGAGTTTCCTAAGTGCCGGTTAACCATTGAGCCAGGGGACACCAATGAGATCGTGGAATCGTTGCGCGCTAACGCGATCGATGTGGCTGTGACCCTGGAGCCAGAACGCGAACCAGACTTTGCCTTTTCACCATTGTTTACCGATGAACTGATGTTCCTCGTAAACCCCAAGCATCCTTGGGCTGAGGCTCGACGAGCCGTGCGGGTGGAAATCCCGCGTGAGCAGTACATCCTGTATTTTCGAAACAGCCGTACTTTTGAACAGATTGAGAACTATTTCCGAACCGAAAAAATGGCCATCAAATCCGTCATCGACATGGGCAGTATGTCCGCCATTAAGGAGCTGGTGAAGCTCGGTCTGGGTGTGACCATCCTGGCACCGTGGGTGGCGCAAAATGAATTGACCAAAAAATCGCTGGTGGCCTTGCCGCTCGGTCGGCGTAAGCTTAAGCGCCAATGGGGTGTACTGTATTGGAAAGAGCGGCCGATGGGCTGGGCGGAGGATACTTTTATCAAGCTTTGCCAATCCGGTGCGCGACAATTCGCCGCTCGCCATGGACTCCGCGCGCACGTATAAACGGCGCGTTCTCATGAAGGCGTATCGACTGAACCGATTGTTCAATGCGAAATCCGGCCGCTGCTTTGATGTGGCGGTGGATCACGGTTTTTTTAATGAGCGCAGCTTTCTGCAGGGCATTGAGAATCTCGATGCTGCGGTGCAGACCTTGGTGGATGCGAATCCGGATGCCATCCAGTTGACCGTTGGTCAGGCGCGCCTCTTACAGCAGATTCCCGGCAAACAAAAGCCCGCGCTCGTGTTACGCACTGATGTGGCCAATGTGTACGGTACTGATTTGCCTGATCACCTGTTTAGCCGCGTGATCGAAGATGCCTCCGAACAGGCCGTGCGGCTGGATGCCGCGTGTGTTGTGGTGAATCTCTTTCATATTCCCGGGGCACCGGAGGTCACCGATGATTGCATCCAAAACATCCTGGACCTCAAACCACAGTGCGATGCGCTGGCCATGCCGCTGATGATCGAGCCGCTGGTGTTCAAGCCCAATGCCGAGGCCGGGGGCTATCAGGTGGATGGGGATTTGGGCAAGATTAAGCCGCTCGTCCGGCAAGCCTGCGAGCTGGGCGCGGATGTGATCAAGGCTGATCCCACTGATAATCCGGATGATTACCATCAAGTCATTGAGATCGCCGGCGACATCCCCGTGCTCGTCCGTGGGGGGGGGCGCGTGAGCGATGAAGAGATTCTCCAACGTACCCATGCCATCCTAGGGCAGGGTGCCCGTGGCATAGTTTACGGCCGTAACATCATCCAGCACGCCAACCCCGGCGGCATGACCCGCGCCCTAATGGCTTTGGTCCACGATGACGCCACACCGGAAGAAGCGGCTAAGCACCTGTCTTAAAGGCGGATTTCTTTGACCTTTTTTCCTAAAACCCGTAGGTTCCCCCGTTCCTGAGGCGATTCACAATGCTCGGATTTATTAAGAAAATTTTTGGCACTAAAAACGACCGCGAGATCAAGAGGATCGAGAAATCCTTGATTCAGCAGGTTTATGCTTATGCGGATCAATTGGAGGCCATGTCGGATGATGAGCTCCGTGACCAAACCCGAGCTTGGCAGGAGGAGTTGAGCGCAATCGAGGACGATGACCAGCTTGCGTTGCGGTTGGATGAAATAATGCCACAAGCCTTCGCGGTGGTGAAGGAAGGCGCCCGGCGGTTGTGCGGGAAAAATATTGATGTGCGGGGTCATGAGGTGCTTTGGGAAATGGTTCACTTCGACGTGCAGCTCATTGGCGGTTACGCCCTGCATAAACGAAACATTGCCGAGATGGCGACTGGTGAAGGTAAAACCCTCGTCGCCACCTTACCTGTTTACCTGAATGCCTTGGCTGGCCGCGGCGTGCATGTGGTAACGGTCAATGATTACCTGGCTGCTCGTGACTCCGAATGGATGGGCGCACTTTATACTTTCCTGGGATTGACCGTGGGTTGCATTCAGCATGACCAACCCCCCAGTGCCCGGCGGGACATGTACAACCGTGACATTACCTACGGTACCAACTCTGAAATGGGCTTTGATTATTTGCGCGACAATGGCATGGCCCAGAGTGCCGACGAGCAAGTGCAGCGCGGCCATTACTTTGCCATTGTGGACGAGGTGGACTCGATCCTTATCGATGAAGCCCGTACGCCGTTGATTATCAGTGGCCCGGCGCAAGTAAAGCAGGATCAGCGTTTATATTCCGAGCTCAAGCCGCGCATCCAAGACTTGGTGCGGCAACAAAAGAGATTGTGCGACAAGTACATCCGTGAAGCCAACGAGCTGATCAAAAAACTGGGCGAATCTGAAAATGCAGAGATCGAACACGAGATCGGGTTGCTGC